>WGAE01000283.1 GCA_015489185.1 Campylobacterales bacterium | reverse complement strand
ACTGATGGGCAAAACAAGCAAAGAGGGATTAACCATCGTTCCGCTGAGCATCTATTTCAACCGCAAAAACTTCGCAAAAGTCGAAATTGCCCTGGCAAAAGGGAAAAAACTGCATGACAAGCGGGAGACACTCAAACGCAAGGAAGCAGACAGAGAGGCACGTCGTGCGATGCGTGAAAAGTATTGAATCCTCTGAAACAGTGTTGATTTTACTCAAGCAAGTTACCATTTGTCGCTTCGCGAATACATCCAAACCGGACTAAAAAGTGCAAACGCAAGCGCCCCTTCGGGGTTGGGTGCACTTTTTTTGCCTTCGGCAACCGTCCGGTTTGGATGCTCAAATGATAAAGCTTTCGTGCAATCAACACTGTTTCAGAGATTTTTATTAGAAAAAGTTTTCGATAAGTAAAACGAATAGATGGAATTAAGAGCGTAAAACAGGGCACCGCGCGAACAGATGCGCGGTGTGTGAAGTTGTGAAAATTACTTCTTGAGTTCGCGGATTCTTGCCGCTTTACCGCGTCTCTCTCTGAGATAGAAGAGTTTCGAACGTCTGACACGTCCGCGTCTGACCACGGTAATACTCTCGATACTGTCTGAATAGATAGGAAAAATTCTCTCGACACCCACCTGGTTCGCTCCGATTTTGCGCACTATGAAAGTCTCTCCGGTACCTTGCCCGCGTCTTGCGATACAGACACCTTCGAAATTTTGCACCCTTGTTTTGTCACCCTCTTTGATAATAACGGCGACTCTGACGGTATCACCGGCTCTGAAGTCGGGAATCTCCTTCTTCTCGGTCTGTTTTGCTTCGAACTGCTCGATATATTTGTTTCTCATTTCTTATCCTCTGAATGTTTGATTTTCACTTTCTCATAGAGATCCGGTCTGAAATATTGTGTCTTTTTCAGAGACAACTTTCGTTTAAGAGCGTGGATTTTACCATGATTGCCCTTTAAATATTCTTTGATAACCGACAAATTATGAAAAACATTGGGTTTGGTAAAGGTTGGCGCCTCCAGAAGCGAAGATTCGAAACTCTCTTCATGAAGCGACGCCTCGTTTCCAAGCACTCCGGGAACATTTCTGCTGATCGCATCGCAGATGACAAGTGAGGGGAGTTCTCCTCCCGTCAAGATATAATCCCCGATAGAAAAGATCTCGTCGGCATATAGTTCGACTATGCGCTCATCGATCCCTTCATACCGACCGCTGACAAAGACGATCTCCTCTTTTGCGGCAAGCCGTTTTGCATCGACCTGTCGAAACGGTTTTCCCGCCGGCATCGGAAAGATGATATGCGCTTTCGGATTTTCGCGGCGTATTTTCCCCAGTACCGCATCCAGCGGCTGGGGAAACATTACCTGCCCCGCACCGCCGCCTGTTTGCGGGGCATCGACTTTAAGATGTTTGTCGGTCGTAAAATCACGCGGATTGAAAAAACGTGTCTCGATCAACCCTTTGTCGACCGCCCGTTTCAGGATCGACGCATCGAAATAGGGAGAAATCAGTTGCGGAAAGAGAGTCACAAATGTAAAACGCACACTCAGCTCGCTTCCAGAATAGAACGTGCATCTGTGGTATACACCACTTTTGCTTCCGGATCAAAACGTATGACATAATTAGGAATCCATGGGATGTAAAAACGCTTCGGCAGCCCCTCCGCTTGCAGTGCGGCATCGGTCTCAACGATCAGATAATCGGTTGCGTTGATCCGTTCGATCTCTCTGACCGTTCCGAGTTTTTCACCCCCCTCTTCTACCGTCGCACCTGTGATATCAAACCAGAAATATTCTCCCTCTTTCAGGTTACAAGCTCGACGGCTTTCGGAGCGTGTAGTATAGAGTTTTCGGTTGGTCAGTCTGCTGGCGGCGGTTCTGTCGGAAAACCCTTCAAAACGTACCAGACCGCTGTGTGAGTTGTAGGAGTCTATCGTGAGGCGCTCGTTTTTATCTGTCTGAAACATCGCGCCCGCTTTAAACTGTTCGGGAAAATCGGTATACAGATGCAGCTTCAGATCGCCCCGCAAACCGACACATCTGCCGATCGTGGCGATATGGATCCTCTCTTCATTCGTCATGCGATTTGATTACGATACGATACGCGCGGTTCTCTTTCGCCTTGCATCCGGAGATCACCGACTTGAGTGCGGAGATCATCTTTCCGTCTTTTCCGATCAATTTCCCCGTATCGCTCTTATCCGCGATGACGGTAATCTCCGAAAAAGTATCGTCTACATCTTTACGCTCGACCTTTACCGCCTCGGGTTTTGCCGCGATCAGTGTCGCGAAAGTGTAGACAAATTGATCAGCCATTCTTCGTAATACGTGCAACCCTGTCGCTCATTTTCGCACCGACGCTCTTCCAGTATTCGAGTCGCTCTTTATCGAATTTGATCGTCTCAGGTTCGGTCAAAGGGTTATAATAACCGATCGATTCGATCCAGCCGCCGTCTCTTCGTTTTCTGCTGTCTGTCACGACAATTCTGTAAAAAGGTCTCTTTTTTCTGCCCATTCTCGTAAGTCTGATCACTGTTGCCATAAAATCTCCTGTTTTCTGCTGATATTTTTTGCTTATTATAATATGGTACGGCTTAGCGCGCTTTGATCGGCGTCGCATATGCCGGCTTAAGGGCGCAATTATACCCAACTTTCCTTTTTTTTACCTTGGAATATGCATTTTGTTCTGC
>WGAE01000282.1 GCA_015489185.1 Campylobacterales bacterium | reverse complement strand
ACCCACATCACGTTCGTATTAGACGCAAAGGTAATGGACGACCAGTAGTAGTCGCTCACTACATTTTGAAAAGTTGGAATCATGGCTATCATATTCAACGATACTCTCTAGTTCATTGTAGCTTGGCAGTCTCCAGCGCGGTATCCTGCCAAAATACAATCTGATTGACAAATTTCTTCAGACACTTCAAATATTTCCACAACAAATCAAGATATAATACGCCCAAGAATATCATAAGCAGGAAGATATGACGTATCTGGAGTGGTTCGAGGGGCACGCGAAAAAGCATCGGGAGATTGTTGACAGGCTTTTGCGGGAGGGGTATGATGAAGATGGGATTATCGACTATTTTTGCTGGGATAATCTCAGTGTCGCGGAGCCTGATTTTTGTCCGCTTTTTCGAGAGGGGAAGAAGTGTCATGAGATGGAGAAGCTCAACTGTTATTTGTGTGCGTGTCCCAATTTTCGTTTCGATGATGATGCGCCGAAGGTAAAAAGTTATTGTGCGATCGACTCCAAAGACGGCAGACAGGCGGAGTTTGGGGGTGTGGTGCATCAGGATTGCAGCGGGTGCAGGGTGCCCCATTTTCGCAGTTATGTCAAAAAGCATTTTGATACCGACTGGCTGAAGATCATGAAGCAGTGTCATGACTAAACCGAAACACGGCGGCGATATCTACACTTTTGCCAAAAGGCTGGGGATCTCTCCCGATGATGTGATCGATTTCTCTTCCAACATCAACCGGTATCATCCAAAGATACACTGTGATTTCAACCGGCTTGATGTTTCACGTTATGCGGATCCGAATTATACGGATTTGAAAAAGATTTTGGCGCAAAAGTACGGTGTTGAAATGTCACAAATAGCGCTTTTCAACGGGGCGAGCAGTGCGATTGCCGCGCTTGTGCCGCGTTTTGAGGAGGTGGCAATTTATGCGCCGGCATACGGCGAGTATCGGCGTTTTGCAAAGCATGTGACGTTGATCAACCGTTTTGAGGATTTGGAGAAGTTACCGCCGGAGAATGCGCTGGTCGTGTTTGTCAATCCCGCTACGCCCGACGGTAAGTTTTACGATCTGGAGGCGTTGTTTACGATCTGGGAAGCGCGGAACAATACGGTGCTGATCGATGAGTCGTTTCTGGAATTTACGGCGTTTGCTTCCGCTACGGCATATTTGCGACGTTATAAGAAGCTTTATATCCTTAAATCGCTGACGAAGTTCTACGCCTGTGCCGGGGTGCGTGTGGGTGTGGTGTTGTCTCATGAAGAAATTATCTCTGAAATCGAAAAAGATGCTCCGATGTGGACGCTTTCGACGTATGATGTTGCTTATATTTCGCAAGCGTTGCAGGATGAGACATTCGGTGAAACAGCGCGTGCGAAGCTTTCGGAAGAGAAGCGGTTACTTCATGAAGTGCTGGAAAAGAGTCCTTATGTGGAGAAGATATATCCTTCAGATGCTAACTTTTTCCTGGTAAAGTTACGCGGGATCGATGCGGAAGTATTGCAGCAAAAGTGTGATAAAGAGGCGATTCTCATACGAAACTGTGAAAACTTCGATTTTCTGGATCGTTTTCACGTCCGTTTTGCGGTGCGGGAGCGGGAGGATGTTATGAAACTGGCGAGGGTATTGCACGGTGCATAATATCTCCATTTTCGGGACGGGATCGGATGTGGGTAAATCGACACTGACGTTCGTGATCGCGCGGGCGTTGCAGAAGCGGGGGATTTCGGTGGTGCCGTTCAAGGCGCAAAATGTCTCCAACAACTCCCGGGTCGCAGATGACGGAAGCGAGATCGCCGTTTCGACCTGGTTTCAGGCGTCGGTGCTGGATGTCAAAACAAGCTGGCATCTGAATCCGGTGCTGTTGAAATCCGGTGCGGCGGGCAAAGTAAGTTTGGTACTGAAGGGCGAAGAGCAAGGCGAGCGGGAGGTGAAAGGCTATTTTGACAATATCAACACACTCAAACCGGCGGTGGAGGAGGGGTTTTCGGCGCTCGATGCAAAATATGACTGTGTTGTGGCGGAGGGTGCGGGTGGCTGTGTGGAGTTGAACCTGCTGGATAAAGATCTCTCCAACACCTTTGTTGCGGAGCAGTTCGATACGAAGATCATCCTGGTTGCGGATATCGAAAAGGGCGGGGTGTTTGCGCAGATTTACGGTACGCTGGCGCTGCTGAAAAAGCGGTTTCGGGAGAATCTCATCGGTGTCGTGATCAACAAGTTTCGCGGTGACAGGGCGTTTTTTGAGGATGGAATCGAGATTATCGAAAAGGAGTTCGGCGTGCCGGTGCTGGGAGTGCTGCATTACCGCTCACTCAATCTCGGTTTTGAGGATAGTGCGAGTTTGTTTAATTATTCGCGCAACCGCGATGCGTCGATCAGGGTAGGTGTGATCAAACTGCCGCACATTAGCAACTTTACCGATTTCGAACCGCTGGTGCTCGATGATGCGATAACGGTCGATTTTATCGAAGGTACGCTGGAGCAGTACGATCTTATCTGTCTGCCCGGCTCTAAACGGGTGGCAGAGGATCTGGCGTGGTTGCGTGCGCGGGGATTGGATGAGGCGTTGAAGCGGTATCGGGGGTGGATCGTGGCGATCTGCGGCGGGTATGAGATGCTTCATGAAACGATTATTGATTCGCATGGGGTAGAGTCTGCCGGGTGTTTTTCGGGACTGGGGATGATTCCCGCGACGGTGACTTTTGCCGAAGAGAAGATCGTGCGAAACACGACGATAGAAGTGGAGGGAATGCGGCTTGCAGGGTATGAGATTCGTTACGGCAGGTCGGATCGTTTTCCGAGTTTTTACGCTGACGGGCGGATTTTCGGTACTTTTTTGCATGCGATTTTCGAAAATGATACATTCCGAAATATGCTGTTTCAAAAGATTGACCCAAATTACAAGGGGTATTGTTTTGCCCAAAAACGCCGGGAGGTGATCGACGCGTTTGTCGATGCGATGGAGATGGAACTTGATATAGAGCGGATTGTTTCATGTATTGCCTCACCGCGCTGATCGCCTACGTAACGGATGCGTCTTTCGGAGAGTTTCGCTTCGTGCGTCATCCGGTTATTTTGATGGGAGATTTTATCGGGTGGTATGAGCGCCGGTTTTATCGTGACAGCAGAGTTGCGGGTGTGGGGCTGGCGGTTTCGTTGCTTATCGTGGTGGCGTTGCTCTCGTTGCCGCTGACGCTGTTGCCGTTTTGGGTGCAGGGGATTGTCGCATCGATGTTTCTGGCGCATCGGATGCTTCATGATAGTGTTCATGAAGCGATCGGTCAGAGGGAGAAAGTTGCGATGCTGGTCAGCCGCGATACGCAAAACCTCAGCCAAAGCGATTTGAACAAAGCGTTGATCGAAACCTATGCGGAAAATCTGAGCGACGGCGTGATTGCACCGCTTTTTTATCTGTTATTATTCGGCGTGCCGGGTGTTGCGCTTTACAAAGCGATCAATACACTTGATTCTATGGTCGCATATCGTACGAAGCGTTATGAAAATTTCGGCTGGTTTTCGGCAAAACTCGATGATCTGGCAAATCTAATCCCTTCGCGGTTGACGGCGGTGATGGTACTGTTTTTGTGTGGGAACAGAGACTTCATGAAGCTGAGAGATTTTGCCAAAGGACACAAAAGTCCCAATGCCGGCTATCCGATCTCGGCGGTCGCGCTTTGTTACGGTCTAAAGCTTGGCGGCGATACGCCCTACCACGGTAAATTAGTAAAAAAACCGTGGTTCGGGAACGGGAAAGAGGAGATTACGAAAAAAGATCTGTTACAGGTTTTGACGCTACGACGAAGGGTAGATATCTTCGTCGTAGCGGTTCTGTCGATGCTTACTTTTACAGTCGGGTAATAAATGCGCCGGAGACGGTGCGGCGTACACGTCGCAACGCTTTTTTCGCCGCACTTCGTGTTTTGTACGGTCCGACAACGACAAGTTTCATATTTTGTCCGTGTCTGCGGACATGGCGGACTTTGGCTTTTAAACCTTTGTGTCTGAGTTTTCTGACAAGCGGCGCGGGACTGCTTTTTGCGTAGGCACCTGCCTGTACATAGTAGTGCTTGTGGTGTTTGCCTGTACCGCGAACCGCTTTGATTTTCTCAGAAACATCAACCTCTTCAAGAACTTCAGGTACCGCTGTCTGTGTTGTTTCAGCGGCAATTTCAGGTTCTGTTGTGACGACAGGTACCGGTTCTGTATCCGGAATGACAATCGGTGTGGCTACGGCTGTTTGTACAGGTTGTGACTGCGTCGGCGCTGCATTTTGCGGCATAAAGAGGTAGGCAAGCCCCAGAGTGGTGATGATATTGGTCGTATCGGTGTCAAATTTGCGCAGACCTCTGACATCGACAAAGGCGTTCAGTGCCGGAGTGAAGTAAAATTTCAACCCCGCACCGAGTCCCGCAAAGAACTGATCCGGTGTACTCTCTTCGTTACTGCTGAATTCGTAACCGAGTGTTGCGATGGCGTATGGACGCAATGCAAGAGGAGTTTGCATCTCCTGGACGACACTTGCGGAAATACGTTGCAGATCGACACTTGCACAGTCGGGGCAGTTGACATCGTTTGCCTGTTCATACGCTCCGATAATACCGAAGCCGTTATCGTTGTAACTTCCGACACGAATGCCGTAGAACATCTTGTGCCACAGAAGACAGTCCGGTTTGTCGAAGACATTGTTCCCCATTGTCAGGGCGACTTCGGTTTTGTTGTTCGCGAAATTGAAACTTTGCGCGAAAAGGGTGGAGGATAGCAATAGTCCGATCAGCATGAAAAACTTTTTCATAGGAACATCCTTTTTTGATTTCATGAAGAT
>WGAE01000281.1 GCA_015489185.1 Campylobacterales bacterium | reverse complement strand
CGACAAATCAAAAAGATCTACAAAAAAGAGGCGCAAAAACACGCCGACAACGCCCGCTAAAACGACCAATACCGGGGAAATCCCCGGTTCCAGCCGCCATTTACCTTTTTTGTGTATGATTCTGAGAAAAGTTCCACAAAAAGGACACACTTCATGAACAAAAATCTGGTCATTATCATCGGACTTTTCCTGGCGGGTATTATTATGTATCAGGCGTATCTGCTTGAAAAACTGCAGGTTGAAAAAGAGACCGCACCTAAGCCTGAGCCGAAAATTACGGTCGAAATCGAAAAACCGCAGACACCGCCACCGGCACAACCCCATACCGCCAGACAAATCGCTCCCGCCGCTGCCGCCAATGCAAACAGTGCCGAACCGCTGATCGACGAGAAAAAAATCAAAGAGGATTTCAACCGACTCTTCAAAGATATCTTCGGCAATCCCAAAGTCCAAAATGAGATCAAAAAGAACCTGACACAGATGCAGGAACAACTCGAACAGGGGGTACGCCAGTTTCAAAAAGAGCTGCTTCAGGCAACCGCTGAGTTTCAAAAAGCCGCACAAAACGATCCCGTTTTTGCCGATTTACTCAAAAATCTGAAATTTCCCAAAATGCAACACTTCACCGATGCCGGCGACCGCTATACGCTCACCGTCGACGTACCCGACAACGCCAAAAGCAGTGTTGACGTCAAGGTGCATAACGGCATTTTGATCATTTTTATCCACAAAGTGGTACAGGAAAAACATGAAGAAAACGGTGTTGTCGTCGAAAAAGAGGTCAAACAGGAGAAACAGGTCGTCGTCACCGTCCCCAAAGATGCAGACACTGCCGGACTCAAAACAGAGTACGACAAAGGCAAACTCACCGTCACCCTGCCCAAAAAGGCACACGTATGAGCATGCGTAAAGATATCGCCGACAAAGCCGCGCTCGATCAACTCATTGCAGAAGCGACAGGCGTACTGGTCTACTTCTCCACCCCTACCTGCAACGTCTGCCACGCACTGCGCCCAAAAATTGAAACAGCGTTTGAAGAGCACTTTCCAAAGATCGAGCAGGTTTTCATAGACGCCGCACAAACCCCCGAAATCCCCGCATCGTTGCAAATATTCTCGGTACCGACGATACTGGTCTATCTTGACGGCAGAGAGTTCGCCAGAGAATCCCGAAACGTCAGCGTCCCGATGCTCATTGAAAAGATCAGACGCCCCTACGAAATACTTACTTCATGAAACAAAAAGGCACGGTCAAAACTGTGCCGTTTTTTACCCTTTTACGTTATAATTAGCGCTAAAAAAGGGTTACTATGCTGACAAAACGAATCAACTCCCTCTCTCCCTCCCTCACCATCGCCATCTCGACATTGGCGGGTGAGTTAAAAGCACAAGGCAAAGATATCCTGAGCTTCTCCGCCGGAGAACCGGACTTCGGCACACCGCAGGTGATCAAAGAGGAGGCGATCAAAGCGATCAACGAAGGCTTCACCCGATACACACCGGTTCCGGGTATTCCCGAACTGCTCGAAGCGATCGCCGCGAAACTCAAACGCGACAACAACCTCGACTACAAACCTTCCCAGATCATTGCCAGCAACGGTGCGAAACACTCGCTTTTTAACATTATGCAGGCACTGATCGAAGAGGGAGACGAAGTGATCATCCCAAGCCCCTACTGGGTCACCTACCCCGAACTTGTCACCTACAGCGGCGGGAAATCGGTCATCATCGAGACCCAGGACAGCGACGGGTTTAAGATCACCCCCGAACAGCTCAAAGCCGCCATCACACCCAAAACCAAAATGCTCATCCTCACCTCCCCTTCCAACCCGACCGGCGCGGTCTATACACGAGAAGAGCTTGCCGCACTCGGTAAAGTACTGGAAAATACCGACATCTGGGTCGTATCGGATGAGATGTACGAAAAACTGATCTACGACGGCACCTTCACCGCTACCGCAAGTGTGAGTGACGATATGTACCGCAGAACCATCACCGTCAACGGACTGAGCAAATCGGTCGCCATGACCGGCTGGCGTTTCGGTTACCTTGCCAGCGCAAACGAAGAACTGGTCGCCGCGATGAAAAAACTCCAGTCCCAGAGCACCTCAAATATCTGCTCCATTACCCAAAAAGCCGCCATTGCGGGGCTTGACGGCAGAGCCGATGCGGATATAGAGATGATGCGCGAAGCTTTTAAAAAGCGCCGTGACCTGGCGGTAGCTCTCTTTAACGAAGATGAAAACCTCTCCGTCCTCTCCCCCGCCGGCGCGTTTTACCTTTTTGTCAATATCAAAAAAGTCTCCAACGACTCAATGCAGTTTTGCAAAGACCTCCTCTCCGAAAAAGGGGTCGCCGTCGTACCCGGCGTGGGATTCGGCTCCGAAGGCTATTTTCGATTCTCCTTCGCCTCTTCCGAAGAGCAGATCAAAGAAGGCATCGCACGTATCAGAGCATTTTGCAAAACAATCAAATAAAACTTCTTTAGACATATTTACTTGCCCGTTTTCGGGCAGGTAAATTGACATACCTCCACTTTTTTCCCAAAAAAATCAAGATTTTTCATAAAACGCCGATATCTCCATCAAATCTCTAAAACGGAGGAGATCATGATCGACAGAAGAGCATTTCTGAAAAAAAGCATCTGGCTGGGAGCCGGACTGACCCTCTCACCTGCGGAACTCTTCGCACTCAAAATCCCCGTCGACAAAACACTCAAACTCTACAATATCCACACCGGTGAACACCTCAAAGTTACCTACTGGGCAAAAGATCAGTATGTCCTCGGTGAACTCGAACGCGTGAACTATTTTCTGCGAGACTTTCGCACCGGAGAGATACAGATGATGGACGTCAAACTCCTCGACCTGCTCTATGCGATACAACTCATCCGCGACACAAACAGACCCTTTCAGGTCATCTCCGGATACCGCTCCCCGAAAACCAACGAAATGCTACGCAAAAAAAGCGAAGGCGTGGCGAAAAACAGCTTTCACCTCAAAGCACGCGCCATCGACATCAACCTCCCCGGCACCGAACTCAAAGACCTGCGCAAACTCGCCATGTTCCTCAGACGCGGCGGCGTAGGCTACTACCCCCGCTCCGGATTTATGCACATAGACACCGGACCTATCCGCTACTGGGCAAGGGGTTAAAATACCCTCCCCTAACTCTTACAAATCCAAAGGACTCACCACCCTGCCCTTATTTAACTCCGCCACAACATGCGTGTAGATCATCGTTGTCTCCACCGACTTGTGCCCCAGAAGCTCCTGAATAGAGCGCAGATCGATCCCCGCCTGCAACAGATGCGTTGCATATGAGTGGCGAAATGTATGGGACGTGACACGTTTGTGAATACCCGCTTTGATCGCGGCTTGTTTGATATTTCGTCCAAGTGTTGCCGGATGGATATGATGACGGCGGATAATACCACTCTGAGGATCTTTGGCTACATTTCTCATCGGAAACAAAAACTGCCACTTCGTTTCATATTTTGCGTTTGGACACTTCTTTTCAAGTGCATAGGGCATATACACACTACCGTAACCATCCGCCAAATCCTTTTGATGCAACATCTCTACCGTTTGTACCTGAACCTTCAGACGATCTTTGAGTTTCTGCGGAAGCGGTACTGTTCTGTCTTTCAGTGATTTACTGTCCCAGATATAAACCTTGTCGAACCCGAAGTCGATGTCCTTGATCCGCAGATTCAACGCTTCATTCATGCGTAATCCACACCCATACATAAGTGAAACGATCAGATTATAGACACCGTCCAAATTTTCAATCACCCGTTTCACCTCATTTCTGGTCAAAACCGACAGGAATATGCTTCCGCTCCTGCGCACGCAGCGCCTGGATGTTCTGATCACGCATATCGATACCCAGAACCTCTCTGTATAGAAACAAAATCGCAGAAAAAGCCTGATTCTGCGTCGTGGGTGAAACCTTTTTCTCCTTTGCCAGCCAGGTTAAAAACTGTTCTATCTCGGGTTTACCCATTTGGATTGGATGCTTTTTGTCGTGATAGAGTATATACCTCTTAATCCAACTGACATACCCTTTTTCAGTAGCATAGCTGTAATGTTTCATCCGAATTTTATCCCTGACAATATCCAAAAGCTTCTTTTTCAGACTCATGAAATACCTCCTGTACAATGAACACTTTGTAAAAATAATGGATTTTTGGCTATTTATCTAAACATAACATCAAATTTGCACAAAGATCATGGCTGTTTCTGTAGGAATATAGTAATATAT
>WGAE01000280.1 GCA_015489185.1 Campylobacterales bacterium | reverse complement strand
ATATAGGTCCAGACCAGTGTCTGAAACGGAATATTCTCCTCTTTACGCTGTACTTTGTCCAGATCCGAAAGGAGTTGATCCTTCGCATCTGCGTGCGGTGTATCGTCAGGGGTTTGTACGGAAGAGTCTGAGTTTGGCACTTCGTGCGCGAGGGTTTTCTGCAAGTTCCTGTTCTCCTGCCGTAATGGGATTTTTGGTCACGATTTTACCGTATGCATGGTCGTTTCCGCAGGTACACCGATACGCTTCCGGCGGGCAGATACACGACTTCGCCCATCTTTTAAACGTGGACTTGACGATACGATCTTCGAGCGAATGAAACGAGATTATAGCCACTGTCGCATTAGACAATCGTAAATCGTAAATCGTCTGTAACAACCGCCGAAGTTCACCCAATTCGTCGTTGACTTCAATGCGAATTGCCTGAAATACAAGTGTGGCGGGATGGATTTTCCCCCCTTTGAGGTGCTGTGCCAGAAAATCGGCAAGCTCTTTCGCACTCTCAAACGCTTTTTTCGCACGCCGGCGCACAATCAGCTCCGCCACCCTTCGCGCACCGCGCACTTCGCCGTATTCTCTGAAAATCCGTTCCAGTGAAGCCTGATCGTACCCGTTGACGACATCCCGGGCAGTAAGCGGGGTCGTCTCGCTCATGCGCATATCAAGCGTGTCTGCGCTGAAACCAAAACCGCGGGAGGGATCGTCCAGCTGCAATGACGACACACCGATATCCGCCAGGACACCGCGTATTTTCGTGCTGTCGACCCGGTGGATCATTTCCGAAAAACGACCGTGCAAAATATCCACCCGCTCCCCGAAATGTGCCAGACGTCTGCGCGAAAACGCTACCGCCGTCGCATCCTGATCGATACCGACCAGTTCGATTCCCGGCAAACGTTCCAGCAGCAGCGTGCTGTGCCCGCCGTATCCGAGTGTGCAATCAACTATAATTCCTTCTTTAAGGTCTGCAAACGCATCGCACACTTCTTGTGGCAAAACGGGTTTGTGGGGTACACTGTTTATATTCATGATGGTATAATAGCAAAATTTCAGAAATTCACCAAAAAGGCGTGCCGATGCCCAAAAAAGAGCTGACCGACGAACTGATCGACGTCTCCCTTTCGATGTTTCGCAAAAACTTTCTGGGTATTTTTCACGGTTCGGTCTCCGCAAAAATCGAAGAGGGACACTTTCTGATCAACCGACGCGAATCGATCTTCGACGAGATGACCAAAGAGGATTTCATCGAGGTCTATTCCCGACCCGATTACCGCTGGAAACAGGCAAGCCTTGATACTGAAATTCATAACAATATTTATAAATATATCAGTAGCGCCAAATATATCGCATATACGATGCCGCCGTATGTTACCGCCTATTCGATGGACTCGCGCACGATTCGTCCCAAAGACTATTTCGGACATCTGACATTTGGTGAACTGCCCGTTTACAATCCCGGCAGTTTTGATACTTGGTATGATCGCGCGCCCAATGAAATCTACCACTATTTTAAAACACAGGATACGAATATTATGGTCATTAAAGGGTACGGTGTATACAGTTATCACCGCGATCTTCCCACACTGGTCAAACAGATCGCAATTCTGGAAAACAGCTGTCGGTTACTCCACTTCGCTCAGGAACACACTGTAGCGACCAGAAACTTTCCGATAGAATAAAAAGGCTCATATCTTACATGAAGCTAAATAAGTCTTATTAGTAAACTATACTTATTTTTTAATCAGTAAAAGTTATATTTTATTTAATCATTTTAGACTATAATTCTTGCATATTGTAAAAAAGGTTTGACATGATTTCCTGGATGCAAAGGCATAGAAAGTACCTCGTAGTGACCATCTGGATCAGTACGATCGCTTTTGTCGGCGCCGGCTTCGTAGGCTGGGGTGCATATAAACTTAACAGCAACAGCGCCGATACCGTCGCAACCGTCGGGGACAGAAAAATTACGGTCGACGAACTGCAAAGCAGTTACCGCAACCTCTACAACTACTACAATCAAATGATGGGCGGTAAGTTGACCAAAGAGACGGCGGAGAAACTGCATCTGGACCAGATCGCACTCAATCAGCTCATCCGGGAAGCGCTGCTGATCAACTATGCCGAAGAGAAAGGGATTACGGCACGTAACGAAGAGGTCTTGGAGAAAATCGCTTCGATCAACGCTTTTCAGGAAAACGGAAAATTCAGCAAAGAGCGATATTTTCAGGTACTCAGAAGTATCGGTACCAATGTTAAAACGTTCGAAAAAAATATCAAAAAAGAGATCATCGTTCAAAAACTCATGAAGTTGCTGAATCTTCCGGCAACCGAGACCGATACGAAAACCATCTTCGCCTCGGCATTTATGGAAGATAAACTTGCCGCTAAAAAAGTGACCGTCGATCCAAATAGCATCAAGATCGACGAAGCGGAACTCAAAAAGTTCTGGGAAACGAACAAGCAAAAATATCTGAGCAAAAAACGTTATCTGCTGGAGGCGATTACCGTCTCATCCGATTCAATCGAAGTCAGCGACGACGATCTCAAAAGTTATTACAACGAACATAAAGGGCTTTTCAGCGGTGAAGATGACAAAATTTTGCCTTTTGAAAAAGCAAAAGCGCGTGTCAGAGAGAAAGTACAGAAAAAGCGAGCAAAAACCGAAACCCTGAAAAAGTATCTGGCTCTTAAAACCGGTAAAATCAGTGCGGAGGAAAATCTGACGATCACGGAAGGCAATACAACCGTACCGCTGGAGAAGATTCGTGCGGCAAAACCGGGCGACTTCATCAAAACAATCGAACTGAAAAACGGCTTCATGACGGCACGGCTGTTGCGCACGGAAGCACCGCATCCGCTCTCATATGAAGAAGCAAAAGCATTCGCGAAAGCGGATCTTATTGCACAAAAACAGCGACAACTGCTCGAAGCGAAAGCAAAAGAGGAAGCCAAAGCACTCAAAGACCTTAAGGAGATCGGTTTTGTCACACGTGAAGACGCCGAGAAAATCGATTTTCTGAGTAAAGCGGAGGCGAGCGCCTTTTTGAACCACCTTTTCAGCGTACCGAACAGAAGCGGCTACTATTTGCTCAACGACAGCGCCGTGATCTATAAGGTAGAAGATCAGAAACTTTTCGACGCCGATCGTTATGCACAGAAAAAAGCGGAGCTGCAAAAGAGTGTCGAAACGCTCAAGTCCAACAATATCGAAGATGCGCTGATCAAAAAGTTGCAAAAGCGATATAAAATCGAAAAACAGTTCAAAGGACAGGTCGGATCATGATAGTTTTAGGTGTAGATATAGGCTCAACCAAAATCTGTGCGATCATTGCACAGAAAAACGAAACCGGTACCATCAAAATCCTGGGTGCGGGTGTTGCGAAATCGCAGGGGATCAAGAAAGGAAACATTACCAATATTGAACTTGCTTCCCGTTCAATCAAGCATGCGATCAACGACGCCAAACGCGTTGCGGGTACGCATTTCGATCAGGTGATTGTTTCAGTCTCCGGCGCGTTTACGAAGGGGTTTGACAGCCAGGGGGTTGTCAACGTACCGAGCAAAGAGATAGGCATCAAAGAGATCAACCGGGTCATGCAGATGGCGGACCACAACGCAAATATCCCGGCCGAATATGAAAAGCTGCATATTCTACCCTACAACTTCAAGGTGGACGACCATATCAATATTGAAGATCCGCTCGGTATGAACGGATCGCGACTGGAAGTACAGGTGCATATTATCACCGTACTCAAATCGAGCCTGAACAACTTGAAAAAAGCGGTCAAATCCGCCTCGCTCGAAATCAGCAACATCGTGTTGAGCGGATACGCATCAAGCATCGCCGTTTTGAATGAAGATGAAAAAGAGTTGGGAGTTGCCGTGGTCGATATGGGTGGCGCAACAACGGATATCGTCATCCATCTGGGGAACTCCATCCGTTACAATGACTTTATCGGTGTCGGTTCCGCAAATGTCACCAACGACCTTTCGATGGCGCTGCATACACCTGTCAGCGCGGCGGAGAAGGTCAAGATCGAACACGGATCACTGCGCCTTAACAGCAATGAGACGATTGAACTGCCGGCAATCGGTGACGAAGGCACTTCGCATGAAGTTTCACTGGAGATCGTTACAAACGTCATCTACGCCAGAATCGAAGAGACCCTGCTTTTGATCGCCAAATCGATCAAAGAGAGCGGTTTCAGGGATCAGCTTGCGGCGGGCGTTGTACTCACCGGCGGTTTGACGAAGCTTGACGGTATCCGTGAACTGGCTTCGGCGATCTTCAACAACACGCCTGTACGGCTCGCCAAGCCGACGGGGCACAATATCGAAGGGATGTTCGATACACTCAAAGGACCTGAATATGCAACGGCGATCGGTCTGATTCTTTACGGATTCGGGCACTTTACGCCGTATGAAATGGACTCTAACAAAAAACTGCGTTATAAAGATGAATCGATCGAACCGAGTCCGATTCAAAATATTCTGGATGAAGAGAAAGAGGAGGAAGCGATTGCGGACGATTTCGGCATCGAAAAAAGCGGTACGCATGAAAAAGAGGACAATTTTACGTTGCTGGTCGATGACGAACCGGGATTGAAGGAAAGCCTAAGACGCTTCTGGAACAGAATCACACAACTATTTTAACAACCAAAAAAGGAGAAAAGAGATGTCAAATACTACAATAGGTGCACAGATCAAAGTGATCGGCGTCGGCGGCGGCGGCGGTAATATGATCAACCATATGGTCAATGAAAACGTCACACTGAACAATATCGAACTGATCGCCGCAAATACCGACGCGCAGGCACTGCATACTTCCAAAGCAGATAAAAAGATCCAACTCGGAGAGCGTAAAACAAAAGGGCTCGGCGCCGGAATGAAACCCGAAGTGGGACGTGAATCGGCACTGGAGAGTTACGAAGAGATCAAAGAGTCACTTGACGGTGCGGATATGGTCTTTATCGCTTCCGGATTCGGCGGCGGTACCGGTACAGGCGCGGCGCCGGTCGTGGCGCAGGCGGCAAAAGAGGTGGGTGCACTGACCGTTTCCGTCGTCACTAAACCGTTTGGATTCGAAGGACGCAAAAGAATGAAACTTGCCGAAAACGGCATTGAAGAGCTGAAAAAAGAGAGTGACTCTATTGTAGTGATTCCAAACGACAAACTTCTCTCCATTGTCGATAAAAATCTGGGTATCAAAGAGAGTTTCAAACTGGTCGACGATGTACT
>WGAE01000279.1 GCA_015489185.1 Campylobacterales bacterium | reverse complement strand
TTGTCGGCACTGTTGATCAACACTTCGTCAAAATCCTGCCTTGTCTGATCGTCGATAATCGAATCGAAGCTTCTGAAAAGCAGTACCGTTGTATCGTCGCGTTTTTCGATCCGGTTGAAGAGATCTTTGAAATCAAGATCAGGGATTTCATTGTCGACCATGATCACTTTGTACGGTTTTTCGACGATTGCGTCAAGAAATTCCCGGGTATTGGATGCGGTTTCGACATCGTCGTAGAGCTGTGAAAGGACTTTTTCGAAAATTTTGGTTTCAACTTTACTCTTTTTATAAACCAGAATACCGTGACGTTCAGGCCGGTTTACTTCCGGTTCGTCGAGCACGACAGGTGTTTCGGACGCCGCTTCTTCTGTAGCTTTTTCTATCTCATCGCTTATCTGAGATGACTCGCCTTGCGACGTTGGCGTTTCTTCATGCGTTTCCTCTTTTTTGAGCGGGATATGATAAGAGTCAAGCAGTTCGAGGATATCTTTTTGTGTGATCGGTTTGGGCAGATATTCGTCGAAGCCGTCGTTCAGGAATTTTTCACGATCCCCTTTAAGCGCGTTGGCGGTCAGTGCGACGACGGGAATATGTTCGAGATTGTGTTCCTCTTCATACTCAAGTATCTTTTTGGTAGCGGTCACACCGTCCATAACCGGCATCGCGATATCCATAAAAATCAGGTCAAAATTTCCCTTTTTACGCGCTTCAAAAGCCTTCTCGCCGTTGTCGACCGTCGTGACGTCGAGATTTTGTGCCGATAGAATTCGGTTGATCAGCGTGCGGTTGATTTCATTATCTTCGGCGACGAGAATATGGTAGCGCTCTTTTTGTTTGAGGACCCGTTTTTTAACATCCTCTATCTTCGCTTCGGCAAACTCCGCACGATGTTCGATTTCATAGAGTGCTTTGCCGAATTTTGTCAGATAGAGCGGCTCATGAACAATAAAGATATTCTCGCCGCGCAACGTATCGTTTTTGAGACGCATATGGGTCGGTACGATCACCAGCAGAGGCAGATTGAGTGACTTGAGGATTTCAAGCTCCTCCGTTTTGATATCTTCATACGGTGTAATCAAAAGATTGACATCTTTGAGTGTTTCCGGATCACTGATCTGATCAAAGGTAACCGTTTTACGGGTCGTGCCTGTGTAGGTCAGATAACTGTCGACGGTAGCGGCAAGCGGTGTATCCGGTCTGTCGGTCACAAAAAGGGTATTGAAATATTTGAACCGTTTTTTGTAGTTGTTGCGCAGCGGCTTCTCTTTTTTAAGTTCGAGTTCGAAATAGAAACGGCTCCCTTTCCCTTTTTCACTTTCGACTTTCAGTTCGCCGTCCATCAGTTTGACATAGTTGGAGGAGATCGTCAGTCCAAGACCCGTACCGCCGTATTTGCGTGTAATGGTCGAATCCGCCTGAGAAAACGCATCAAAGATATCTTCCATCTCCTCTTTGGTCATTCCGATACCGGTATCGGAGACTTCAAAATAGATGCGCTCTTTATCTTTTGAGGAGGAGGCGAGTTTTTTGATTGTCAGCGCGATATGCCCCTGTTCGGGGGTAAATTTCATCGCGTTGGAGATCAGATTGAGCAGTACCTCCTTGATTTTGGTCGCGTCGCCGAGCAGATAGTTGTCAAATCCCGGATCCATATACATCGAGAGGTTGATCTGTTTGCTCTCGGCTTTGGGCATATAGACATCGATCGCGTTTTCGAACTCTTCAACCGGCGAGAAGAGAATCTCTTCGATTTCGATCTTCTGACTTTCGATTTTGGAGAGGTCAAGAATATTGTTGATGATTTCGAGCAGATTGTTCGTACTTTTGTGAATGATATCGACGTATTCACGCTCTTCTTCACCGAGCTTACCGTTTTTAAGCAGGTCGGTAAAACCGATGATTCCGTTGATCGGGGTACGGATTTCATGAGACATGTTTGCCAAAAAGATACTTTTTGCCGCATTCGCTTTTTCGGCTTTTCGTTTTTCGACGGCGATTTTGTCGATACTTTGTTCAAGTATCTGATAAGAGCGTGTCACACCCTCTGTCGTATTCAGGTCGATCGTATCTTCAATGAGAGCGTGTTCGAGTGTTTTGTCCAGCAGCGTTTCCAGTCCTTTTGTATTCAAAATGAATGGAACGAGGCGCTTATAGATATAGAGCAGATAGAGTGTAAAAAGTGTCAGCAGTCCCAGGAGAATCAGGCGTATCAGCGCCGCATTTTTCAGAAAATCTGCTTTTGCGATCATATCTCTGTAGAGCAGATCGGTTGCTTCGTTGATTGAAACGATTTTGGCGTTTTCGATCGTGAACCACTCGATCGGCGGCAGCGGTATATTTTTGCCTGAAAGGAGCATACGTCTGACGCTTTCGCTCTTTTTCAGTGCCGTCTGAAATTCGGGTCGGTTCAGAAGTTTTGAAAGTCTTTGTTTATGCGTTTTGTCAAGTGCGGCAAAAGCAGGTGCAATTGCGGCGTTTCGGAAAATATCGTGCAGATAGAGCGGTGCAACCGATTTTTGATTCGCGATGATATCGGAGATCAGATCCCGCTCGTCGGCGATCGCTTTCATCACTTTGACACCGTTGACATAAGCGGCGTTGAGATCCGCCAGCGTGCGATCGTCGGCATAGATGACGGTTGTTTCGATCTTCTGGATGATGAGTGTCAGCAGATTGCCGTAATAGTCAAAAATCTTTTCGAAGCCGATTTCACCGTCGTCCGCCTGCGCGCGTATACTGTTGAGTTTTTTGATCTCTGCGATCAATCCGAACGCGATTTCATCTTCATGCACGGGAGCGCTGAAGTTGATGACACCGTTGACGGTTGTGTTGGTGCTTAGCCGTTGTGCGTTTAGAAGTTTTTTGACACGTTTGTTCTCTTTTTCGGCAAGATAGATCGTCTGGAGTCCGCGCTCAGCGGAAAGGTTCATAAAAAGGGCTTTGAGGGCTTTGATCTGAAGGGTGTGGGCCTGCTGAATGCGGCCCGCCGTATAATCGCGATAGGCGTCAAAAGTGAAATAGCCGGCCGTAAGGGCCAGCAAAATGATCGGCACGATCGTGATCAGTTGTAGATTGCGCTTGATATTCATCGTTTTGGTCTGCTCCGTTTAGACAGTGATTGTCGCAAAATGCTCCTGATAGCGCTCTGTGATGTACCGAAGTGTTTCAAGTGATTTTGCAACCGCGTCGTGTGCGCGTTCGTCGCACAACCTCGCCAGGGAACGTGTCTGTTCCAGTAGCTGGTTGAAACGGAGTATTTCGGCGGAACTGGAGATTTTGATCAGATTGTATTTGATATTGTCGTAATCTTCCAGTGCCAGATACTCCTGCATCAAGCCGATCGCATTTGCGGTTTCAGCGAGAAACTCTTCGATAAAATCCAGTTCCTCTTCTCTGGAGAGCCCGAGATTCCCCAATGAGGGCATCTCAAGTTCGATATCGGGCGCATTTGGCGTCTGTTCGGGCGATTCTATATCTTCTTCTGTTACAGACCGCTTATTTTTTTCATCATTCTCCGCCGAATCAAAAATATTTAAGTTTTTCGTTTCTGTGTTACTTTTTGGAGCAGTTTGGTTAAAAATGTTTTTCAATGTCTCTTCAAAAGAGCTGACCGGCTCTGTTTTACGGATTTCGGGTTGTTGTAATTGCATCAAGGTTTCGGCCGCCGGTGCCTGTTCTTCGATCTCAGGCTGCGGTTGCGCGGTATTTTCGTGTGTATCGTTGAACATATCGAATTTGAAAAGGGGTTGTGTTTTACCGCCGGGTTGAGACGTTTTTGTTTGTTGTTGATCTGTTTGAGCATCAGACCGCTGTGACTGTTGCATCAGTTCATGAAGCGCTTTGTCGGCGGCTTCTTGTTCGGAAACATCAGGCGTCTGCTCTTCATCAATTTCACGGATATCGGATTTGATCTTTTCGATCAGTGTCGATTTGCTCACGCTTTCGCCGATTGAATCTGGCTGGTTTTCATCTGTATGTTGTGGAAAATCAAAAAGCGGGCGATCCGCTTCAATTTCGGCTGTCGCGGAACTTGTATCTGACGCGGATGCAGGTGTCGTCTCCATCGTATCACTTTCGTCAAAAAGTGAAAAGGTAAAGGGAGAGGCCGGTTTTGCAGGGCTTGGTTCCGCTTGTTGCGTCACACTCTCTTCCAATGTAAAAGTATCTCTTTTATTCTCATCTTCGGGTTTCAACATAGATTGCAGCTCAATCGACATTGTTTCATCATGCTTCTCTGTGACAGGAGTGTCGAAACTAAAGAGAGGTTTGTCTTCGAGTTGCGCTGTCTTATCCACAGGTTCTTCGCTTTGGGCATGATGTGTCGCATCACTCTGTACATCATCGTGCTCTTTGAGAAGTTTGAAAGAGAAAAGTGGGTTGCCGTTCTCTTTACGCTCTTGAGGGTGTGCGATTTCTTGTGCAGGTTGTGATGATACTTCCAACTGCTTCTCTTGCGCTTGATCTGATTTGTCGGAGGCAATGCTACCGGCGAGTTTTGCGGCAAGATCGGGTACGATATGTTCTGTTGCGGCATCGGTTTCGTCACGCTTCATGAACGGATTGGAGAGGACAGGCTCTTCATTTTTTTGTTCAGTGACAGATGCACTTTCAGGAGAACTTTGCGGCTCAAGGTCGAGTTTGAAAATCGGCTCCTCTGCCTGAGGTTCAGGTTTCAAAGAGGGTTGCGGTATAGTGGCTTCAGGTTCTGTCGACGCTGTTTCTTCCGTTTTGAAAAAGCTCTCCGCAGGTGGAATATCGAGTTTGAACTCCATTGTGTCGGTTTCTGTTTCCTGCGGTGCTGTTTGTGCCGGTACCGCTTCTGCAGGAGGTGTTGGAAGATCCAGTCTGAATTCTGTTTCCGGTGTCGTTTCAGTCCTCTCTTCCTGTACTTCGGTTTGCGATTGTTCGAAAAGCGGACTTCCCGGAATATCGAGTTTGAATTCTGTCGGTTCCGGTTCTTTAACCGGCGTCTCCTGTTTTACTTCCTGCTGCGATGTTTCCGTAATGCCAAGGTCGGCACCGAGGTTGCTCAGTTTGAACTCCGGGCTGTTTGCGGATCGATTGTCTTGAATATCCGATTTCGAGAGTTCCGCGAACCCTTCGTTGATCAGTTTGACGCTATAGATCATACGCAGATTATCATAGCTATGGTTGAGAAAGACTTCCCGGATACTGATGTCCGCACATATCTCCGTCCCGTTTTTGTGACGAATGTACGCCTTTTTGTTCGGTGCACCGCTGTAGAGAATATAGTGAATCCAGGAGAAGTTGTCAAATTTGTAGATAAAACCCTCTTTTTTGATGAACAGATCGGCAAAATCTGCATGCATCGAGGTAAATTCGTCGATATCTTCATAACCGAGGAAACGGAGTGTTTCCCCACTCATTCCGATAAAATTAAAATCCTGGTCGTATAAAATCATCATCGTATCCTTGTTCGAAAGTCTCGCCGCTACAAAGAGTCGGCATTTTTGATTTTGTGAGCAATATGTGTGCCAACGACACCGGCAAGCTCTTCGAGATCCGCCTTCTGAATATTTTCAAATGTTTCAAAATAGTGCAACAGTTTGCGTACCGTCGCTTCACCGATCCCTTTTTTCTGAAGCAGCGAAAGGGTTTTGTCGGCTTTTCGCTTCTGTTTGCGATGAAACTCGATCGCAAAACGGTGCGCTTCGTCACGCAGCCGCTGAATAAACTGCAGCCGTTTATCTGTGGGCGGCAATCGGATTTCACCGTTTTCAGACCAGAGGATATCGTTGGCTTTCCCTTTTGCACGCATCGCTTTTGTGTCGCGTTTTTCCTTGGCGATCGCAACAATATCGACATAAACGCCCGATTGCTTTACGATTTGTTGCGCAAGTCTGCGAAGTGTCTCGCCACCGTCGATGACAAAGAGATCCGGCGGCGGGTTTTTATCAAAACTTTCGACCCGTCTGGTGATCAGTTCACGCATCTGGGCGTATTCATCTTTTGCTTTGAGATTGTAGTGACGGTACGCCTCTTTGCAAAAACCGTCTTCCCAGCGTACCATTGCCCCGACGGTCGCACTTCCCTGCAGATGGGAGTTGTCGAAGGTTTCGATCACAAAAGGGGTGTTGCGCAGTGAGAGAAGCGATTTGAGCGACTCCTGCAGTTCGTAAGGATTTTTCTCTCTTTCGAGTCGGAGTATCTCTTCGGCGTTGTGATACGCCAGTGCGGTGATACGGCGCTTTTCACCGCGCAAGGGGGCTTTGATGACGGTTTTGTACGCAAATTTGTCCCGCAGATAATCTTCCAGAAGCGGGCGCTCTTCGAAATCTTCATAGACCAGTACCTCTTTGACACGGTAAGGCAACTCGTTTTTGTAGTAATCAAGCAGCAGCCGTTTGTAGAGTTCGTCCCGGTCAAATCCGGTTGAGGATTTGAAGAGGGTGTGACTTGAAGAAGTTACTTTCCCGTCGCGAATGAAGATACGCACGCCGCAGGCACGCTCCTTTTCGACCGCGACGGCAAAGGTATCGTAATCTTCCAGTTTTGCAAGATCGATCTGCGAGAGGCTTTGTGCCGCTTTGATCTTCTCCAGCCGGTCACGCATCCTGGCCGCCTCTTCAAAGAGCAGTTTTTCGCTGTAATAGAGCATCTTCTCTTCCACTTTCCGGATCAGCTTTTTTTGGTTTTTGAGGTAGTCGATCGCTTCATGAACGATCGCTTTGTAAGCTTCGGGCGTAATCTTCCCCTCACACGGCGCGGGACATTTTCCGATCTGGTGAAAGAGGCATGCTTTGTTCCCTTTGACACAGGCACGTTTTTGCACCAGCGTGCAGACGTCGTATATGGCATCTAAAATATCGCGTGCGCTCTGGGAATAGGGGCCGAAATAGCGGATATTTTTACCTTTGACCACCTTTCGGGTGATTTCCAGTCTGGGATAGGGCTCATCCAGATCGACATAGATATAGGGGTAGGTTTTGTCGTCGCGCAGCAGGATGTTGTATTTGGGTTTGAGCTGTTTGATCAGCGAGTTTTCAAGAATCAACGCGTCGTGTTCGGTGTCGACGACGATATAC
>WGAE01000278.1 GCA_015489185.1 Campylobacterales bacterium | reverse complement strand
GTTGTCATTAAAAAAGCACTTCTGGCAATCATCCCGCCCGCACTTCTGATTCTACTGGTGCTGGGATCGATCTTCGCCGGTATCGCCACACCGACCGAATCTGCGGCGTTCGGTTCCGTGGGTGCGATTGTTCTGAGTATCGTCAATCGGGTTTTTCGCTGGCGCGATTTGGCAGATTCGGCGCTGGAGACGGTCAAACTGACGGCGATGATCTTCATGATCCTGATCGGCGCAACCGCTTTTTCTCTCACTTTCAACGAAGTGGGCGGCAGCAATATGGTGCTGGCGTTTTTTACCGAAGATATCGCAGACGGCTGGATCTTTATCGGTATCGCGATGGCGGCAATCTTTCTGCTTGGCTTTTTCGTCGATTTTCTGGAGATCTGTTTTATCGTCATCCCGATTCTTGTACCTATCGTCCAGGCGTTCGGTATCGATCCCCTCTGGTTTGCGATTCTGGTGGCGATGAACCTGCAGGCATCGTTTCTGACCCCGCCGTTCGGTTTTGCGCTCTTCTATCTCAAAGGTGCGGCGGGGGATCTTGTTTCAACAACAGATATCTACAAAGGGGTTGTGCCGTTTATTTTACTACAGTTGCTGGCACTGGTGATTATCATCAATTTCCCTGAAATCGTTCGCTGGTTCGTCTGAAGATTTACGCCGGCACTTCATGAAGCGCTTCTTTTTTCGTTTCGTCCGCGATACAGGCGGTATCGCGCATGCGCCCCGAAAATTCACGTGACAGAGAACAGAGATCGGCAAGTCCGATGATAAACGAGGCTCCGTTTTCGATATTTTGTACCTGTAACGTACCGCCCATATGGCGCTCGATGATCATCTTCGACATATAGAGTCCGATCCCTGTCCCCTCACCCTCCTTTTTGGTGGTAAAGTAGGGTTCGAAAATACGGTCGATAATCGACGGGTCGATCCCGCCCGCATTGTCGTTGATACGCACCGTCATCTCTTCGAGCATGATCTCAATTTTTCCGTATCTCACCTCTGCTCGCGCAACGGCATCCGCGGCGTTATTGAGCAGATTCAAAATCACCTGCTGAAATTCGTGCCGATAGCCGCTGATGCAAAAATCGTCTCCCCTGACCTCGCAGAGAATATTCTGACTTCTAAGCCTCGCCTCCTGCATCGAAACTGTCTTTTCGATCGCCTCTTTGACGAAAAAACATTCACGCACTTTGTCGATTCTGTAAAAATTGCGAAACTCGTCGATCGTACGGCTCATGAAACGGATAATTTCACTGTTGGTTTCGATAAAACGGTCGATGAACGCACGATCAATCAATCCCTCTTCAAAATCATCATCCAGATTCTGGATATGGATATTGAGCACATTAAGCGGCTGACGCCACTGATGAGCGATCGCGCCGATCATCTCCCCCATCGCCGCCAGTTTGTTCTGATGTAATAACATCTGCTCCTTCTCTCGGATCGAATCTACCTGCTCTCTCACTTTTTCCTCAAGTTCGGCGTTGAGTTTTTCCAGATCGTACTGCAACCGTTTGAGCCCCGAAATGTCGATGATCGTCGAAATACGAATAGGCTTGCCTTTCCATATAACGTTTTTCCCCCGTACCATCGCATCGAACATCGTACCGTCCCTGCGTTTGAGTTTCGCTTCATACGGTGCGACGTTGTCGATACGCATCGCTTCGCGTACCTGTTTCAGCGACGCCTCACTGACAAAATCCGACGCGCGAATACCCGCCATCTCCTCTTTTGTGTATCCGAAAAGTTCCGCCGCCTTGGAGTTTGCACGCAGACAGACCCCTTCACTCGAAAAGAGGATAATCCCTTCCATCATCGCTTCCATCAGCATCTCGAACTCTTCGATCGACTCCTGTAGCAGACGGTTTGCATGGAGACTGCGCAGATATTTGTAAAAGAGCAATACAACGACAATACCGATCAGCGTCAACCATGTTCGCAACGCTTCGTTACGGTTTTTTTCATGTAACAACGCTTCATCATGCCAACTCTTCTGTAACACGTCACGCGTCTTTTTGTCGACTACATCGAGACTCTTTTGGATAATTCCCGCCAGAATCTTCTCTTTCACATTCACACCGATTCCCAATCCCGTCTCAATTCCCACCGGTGCGTTGACTTTAAGTGATCCTGCGAAGTAGTGCACAATTGCACGATTGAGCACTGGAAGAAAATCGATATAAGCATAGATTTTTCCGTTTGCAACCGCACGCAGTCCGGCTAGCGCACTCTCATACGTCACGACCTTGATATACGGATATTTCCGATGTAATAATCTCGCAAAACCATACCCTTTGACAGTCCCCACCGTCACATTTCCCAGATCCGAAAGTCGTGTGATAAAGGGTTGTTGCAATCTGGTCGAGACAAAAAGCGGCAACCGTATTATCGGTGCAGAGACCGTCATCTCTTCACTCGCGTTTCGCTCCGAAGGCTGCCACATATAAAGATCGCACTGCTGTCTGCGATCCGGTCGCCATAAGAGAGGCGTAATTTTTGCACCGGAAACTCTTTCGAGCAACTGACGCATCTGCTCGCCCATTCCCTTATAGATACCGTTTTGAAAATATTCAAGCGGTCGACGTCCCTTTCGTGCACAAAGCCGCACCGTACCGTGTTTTTGTAACCACGCACGCTCTTTCCTGTCTAAAATGATACGACGTGGATTTTTGGGACGGTAGATCAGTTGTGTAAAGTCGGTTTCTTTTGGAATATCTGCTCCCATCAACCGATAGATCGCCGTGATCTCACGCAAGCGGGGAGGATCGATCTTCCCCAGGGGTGTCCTTTTATGATACGCCAGCTTTTTGAGTGTCAATGCTTCATACCGTAATGCATCCGCCGATTTGTGAGGATTATATTTTCTGCGTATTAGTGCAATCGTCTCATCGATATGCTCAAACGCGTACCGCCACCCCTGAAGCGTTGCCGTATAAAAATCGTCAACCAGTTTCGGATCGCTTTGTAGCACACTTTTTCGTGTAAAGAGAATATCGTCGTAAAAGTCGAATCCATACTTTTTGGGATCGAAAATGCGGTAATGATACCCTTTTGACGACAGTGTGTAGGGTTCGTTAGAACGGTAGGCGCTAATCAGATCCGCCTCTTTCGTCAAGAGTGCTTCTACATTGTCCGCACGCGGCGCAACCGCTTTGAAATCGTATGTACCGATCCCTTCAGATCGAAGCATTGCACCGATCGCGGCGACATTTTCCACCGAGTCGTAGAGCATAATCTTCTTGCCTCGAATATCGGAGAGGGTGCGGATATCGTCTCTTTGGAGTGAAAGGAGTACGGATGGAGAAGATTGAAAGAGGGCCGCAAGCAGCAAAATATCACGGTGCGCGCTTAAAATCACTGAAGAGTGCCACACCCCGAAATCGGCTTTGCCTGATAATACGGTATCGACGACATCGACACTGCCGTTATTTTCTAATAATTTGAGTTGAATTCCCGCGTCGCGATAATACCCTTTCTCTTTCGCGACATAGTACCCGGCAAACTGAAACTGATGTGTCCAGGAAAGCTGCAGGGTCACCTCTTTTTGTGCACCGAAAAGCGCTACGGTCAAAAAGAGCAGTAGCGAAAAAAGAGATTTCATAAAGATCACGGTACCGCGACGACGCGATTACGTCCCGCCTTTTTCGCTTCATAAAGTGCATGGTCCGCACGATCGAGCGCCGTTTTGAGCGTATCCTCCTTATGCAACTGTGTCACACCGAAGGATGAGGTGATTCTTTCCGCTTCGTCACACTCGATCATCTCCACTTTGCGACGCAGTTTCTCGCAAAGAAGCTTCGCGTTTTCCAGATCGGTTTCCGGCAGAAGCAGTACGAACTCTTCCCCGCCCCAGCGTGCAAACAGATCGGTATTGCGAATATTGGCGCTGATCGTTTCAGCAAGTTTGACAAGTACTTTGTCGCCGACCAGATGCCCGTAGGTATCGTTGAAATGTTTGAAGTGGTCAATGTCCAATATCACCAGTGAAGTGGCGTTGCCGTAGCGTTTGACCCGGTTGATTTCGGTTTCGAAAAATTCGTTGAATTTATTACGATTATAGACTTTTGTCAATGAATCGTAGTACGCTTTCTTCTCCGTTGAAATCTTTTCGATATTCATCTTCGTGATATCTGTCATACTGAAAAGATAGGAAGCTTTGTCACCGTAGGCGATTTTTGAGACATTGATCTGATACGCTTTCGGCAGTGCATCGGCACCGACAATCGTCACGACACGTCTGGCATCGTCCATACGTTGCACCAAATCATAAAATGTCTCACCCTCTTCCAGCATCCCCTTGTGCAGATAGGGTTTAACAGGCATAAAAATATCCGTAAAAGAGGTACAAAGCATATTGAACTTCTCAACACTTTCAACATCAAAGAGTTCCAAAAACGCTCTGTTTGCAAAAAGCACTTCCGTACAGTCGGTAACAACCAGAAGATTCTTTTCATGATCGAGGACATTTTGCAAAATCGCACGCTGTGCTTCGATCTCCTGCTGTTGTATCTTTGTCAGTTTCTCTTTGCGGATTGCATCGGTGATCTTTTCGAGCTTCTCTTTGAGCAGATTTTTCTCGACAGGCTTTTGCAAATAGGCATTGACCTGCAATTCCAGTGCTTCGAGAAGGTAGTCGTTATCGTTGAAAGCGGTCGTAAATATCGCATAGCAATCAGGATCGATCATTTTGATCTTCTGCAACATCTCAATCCCGTTCATCTCCGGCATGCGAATATCGCTGATGACAATATCGGGTCGATGTTTTTCAAAAAGCGCAAGTCCCTCTTTCCCGTTTCCCGCCAGTAAAACCGTATCGGCGATACGTCTGAGCGCACGAGCGTACCCCTCCCTGATTGCGGCTTCATCTTCAACATACAAAATAGAAACATCGCCGGCACGCGGTATTTCGATATGCATCATTCACGCCTCTTTCTAAATTGTGCTGATGCATATATCGTCAAATTATAAAATTTTTTAAACCGAAAGCCCGAAAAGAAGCCGCAAAGCCCAAAAAACATCGGACTTTGCGATCAAAAGAAGTTTAACAGTAGTCTGCGAGGAGTCCCGCTTTAAGCTGAGTATAGGTCTCTTCCCCGACCAGTTCGCGCACGATCGCCAGTCCAAAACAGAGCGCCGTACCGGGTCCTCTGGATGTCAGCACATTACCGCTCTTGACCACTTTGTAGGCATCGGTAAATTTTCCGTGCGCAATCTGCTGTTCGTAAGAAGGATAACAGGTGTATTGATCCTCATCACCGATCACACCCGCCGCTTCGAGGGCGATCGGCGCCGCACAGATCGCACCGACACGTTTCCCTTTTTCGTCAAATTCTTTAAGCAATCGCTGGACACGCGCATCATCCCTGAGGTGTTCCGCTCCGGGAATCCCGCCCGGCAATACCATCATATCGTACTCTTCGGAAATCACGTCGTCAATGCTTGTGTCCGCAACGATCGTGATGCCGTTGGCCCCGCGCACTTCACGGTTAAATAGATATGCGGTCGTCACTTCGACACCGCCGCGTCGTAATACATCGACAATCGAAACCGCTTCGATCTCCTCGAATCCATCCGCGAGTGGAACCACTACACTTGCCATACTACCCTCCTTATTCGGTTTATTTCGATCTTAACTATTTGACCTTTTCGAGATACTCCCCTTTTTGGGTATCGACTCTGATCACATCTCCCTCGAGTACATGAAACGGTACCTGTACGACCGCACCGCTTTCAAGGGTTGCAGGTTTCTTGCCGCCCTGTGAATCGCCTTTGAAGTTGGGCGGTGTTTCGACAATCTTATACTCCGCCGTCGCCGGAGGCTCGACATCGATCGGGTTCCCGTTGTGAAAGAGCATTTCGACATTCATGCCGTCGACAAGCCATTTGGCGGTATCACCGAGTTGATCGTGCGTCAGACCGATCTGCTCATACGTCTGCGCATCCATGAACTGATACATCTCGCCGTCATCGTAGAGAAACTGCATCGTTCTTTGTTCCAGATTCGGCTTTTCGCACTTGTCGCCCGCATGAAAGGTCTTTTCGATCACTTTACCGTTGAGATAGGATTTGATCTTGCAGCGTACAAACGCCGCACCCTTGCCCGGTTTGACATGCAGGTATTCGACAATTTTGTAGGGAATACCGTTAATTTCGATTTTCAGACCTTTTTTCAGATCACCCATAGAGTAAGAAGCCATTGATTCTCCTGCTGTTTTTTCGATAAATTTGAATCACACCGGTTCGCTCTCCGGCTAAGCGGGCAGATTCGAAACCGCTGTCATTTCATGAGGAAGATTATAACAAAAAATAGTTACAATCGGCTCAGAAATCTACCCGAAAGGAGCAGCGGCGGTGAAAACATTGACCATCATCGACACATTCGGATTCTTTTTCCGTAACTACTACGCCCTCCCACAGCTGAGAAGTTCCAAAGGGTTCCCGACCGGTCTGCTAACAGGATTTGTCAACTTCATCGCAACCCTCAACAAAGAGCACGGTACCGACTACCTTGTCTTCGCCCTCGACTCCAAAGAGAGCCCGATCCGCAAAGAGATCGATCCCAACTACAAAGCCAACCGCCCCGCCCCGCCCGAAGATCTGGTCAAACAGCTCCCCGTCGCGATCGACCTGATCGAAAAGATGGGCTTTCCGAAACTCGAAATCCCCCGCTACGAAGCGGACGACGTGATTGCCTCGCTGGTCGAATGCGCCAAAGCGCAGGGGATCAAAGTGCGTATCGTCTCGCATGACAAAGATCTCTATCAACTGATCGACGACGACCGTGTCGTCCTCTACGATCCGCTCAAGAAGGTAGAGATCAACGAAGAGAGGTGTCTGGAAAAGTACGGCGTGCCGCCGGAACAGATCGTCGACTTTCTGGCACTGGTCGGCGACAGCGCGGACAATATCCCCGGTGTCAGAGGGATCGGTCCCAAGGGTGCGAGCAAACTGCTCAAGGAGTTCGGCACGCTTGAGAATATCTACGCCAATCTCGACAAAATCGGCAACGCCCGCACCAGAAAACTGCTCGAAGAGGGAAAAGAGAGTGCTTACTTAAGCAAAAAACTGGCGACGCTCTACCACAATATCCTCCCTTCATGCGACATCGACCGCTTCCGATTCCCGGAAGAGAATCCGATCCTCAAAGTGGCGGACGATCTGCTGGAACTTGACATGAAGACAATCCTCGCCCGTGCGGGTGCCACTTATCAGCATACCGAAGATGAAAAGGCGTGTGCGGCAAAACTCGGTTTCACCGCGCACCTGCTCGACACCAAAACAAAAGTGCTCGAAGTCTTACGAAAGATTCCCGTCGGTCAACCCGTCGCTTTCGACACCGAGACCGATTCGCTCTCGCCGTTTGAAGCCAACATCGTCGGCTTCTCCTTCGCGGTCAATGAAGAGGAGGCGTACTACGTACCGATCGCGCACAACTACCTGGGGGTGGGCAAGCAACTGAGCATGGAAGATGCGAAAGAGATACTCGAAAAGCTGCTCAAACATCCGATCATCGGGCAAAATCTCAAATATGACTTCGCGATCCTTAAAGGAAACTTCGGCTTCGAAAATCTCAAAGCCTATGCCGACACGATGATCATCTCCTGGCTTCTCAACCCCGGCGAGAGCGCAGGACTCGACAATATGGCCAAACGCCACTTTTCGCACGAGATGGTGAAGTTCAAAGATACCGTCAAAAAGGGGCAGACCTTCGCTTCTGTGGCACTTGAGGAGGCATGCGAATATGCCGCCGAAGATGCATGGATGACCCTCAAACTCTACAACACCCTCTGGCCCAAACTCTCTGAAAAACTCCAGAAAGAGGCGCAGGAGGTGGAGTTTCCCTTCATCATGACACTGCTGGAGATGGAGGAGGTCGGCATCAAAGTCGATCAGGAATTTTTCCAAAAGCTCAAAGCCGAAGCCGACGCAACGATCGCCGATCTGACGCATGATATCTATGCACTGGCGGGGCGTGAGTTCAACATCAACTCGACCCAGCAGCTTGGGGTGATCCTCTTCGAGGAGCTGGGGCTCAAAGCGGGCAAAAAGACCAAAACCGGCTACTCGACCAACGAACAGGTACTACAGGAGCTTTACGAAGCGCATCCAATCATCCCTAAAATCCTCGAATATCGCGAAATCTACAAGCTGCGCTCCACCTACATCGAACCGCTGCTGAAACTCGCAAAGAGGAGTCCCGACAGCCGTGTGCACACCTCCTTTCTGCAAACCGGCACCGC
>WGAE01000277.1 GCA_015489185.1 Campylobacterales bacterium | reverse complement strand
CCGTAAGTGCTACGTTTTGTTTTTCGTTGTTGTGGATCGCTTTGCTGATCTCTTTGTAGAAACTTTTTGCGTCAAATTTTGTCAAATACGCTTCCGCGCCGGCTTCTTTGCCGCGGATATCGCTGAAATGATCGCTGATAGAGGAGTTGAAAACGATCGGGATCTGTTTGAGCAGTTCATTGTTTTTGACATGCGAAGCGAAATGGAAACCGTCCATCTGCGGCATTTCGACATCACTGACAATAATCTTGAGTTCATCGGCGATATTGTCTCCGAAGATATTGAGCATCTCCTGAAGTTTTTGCAGTCCCTCTTTACCGTCCTGCGCTTCGACGACATTGAAGCCCATCTTTTGCAATGCCTCTTTGACAATACGTCTGGCGGTTGAGCTATCATCAAGTACCAGCGCGGTTCCCTGGAATGTTTCGATCTCTTCAGTTACTTCGGTGCTTGGCGTGTACAGTCCCATCTCTTCGATAATACTTTCAAGATCGAGAATCAACAGTACTTCGCCGTCTTCAATCTTGGTTACACCTGTAATACGTGTCTGGCTGAATGCACTACTATCATTGGACGCGAAAGATGCCGACTCGATATCGCTCCAGCTGACACGTCTGATACGGCGCGCTTCATGTACCGCAAATCCGATCAGAATATTGTTAAATTCGGTAATAATGACACGTCTTTGAAGTTCCGCCCCTTCCGGTTCTTTCGCTTTCATCCATTTGGCGAGGTTGATCACCGGAATGACAACGCCGCGCAGATCAAAAATACCGTCTATATAATCGGGTGTGCCCGGCAGTTCTGTCAAAACAGGCAGCTTGATGATCTCCCTGACTTTCGCTACATTGACTCCGTAGATACCTTCGTAAACTTTTCCGTTCTCTTCTTTGAGCAAGCGAAAGTCGACAAGCTCCATTTCGTTGGAGCCGACTTTCAGGATGTTGTCGTCGTTCATATTATCCCCTTGTGTGGACTTCTTCGAAAACGACTCTATCCGTGAAGGTGATGCGATAATAGCTTTTATCACACGCGAACGATGAGAAATTTTTGTAAACGAGTTGATCGAAACAAAATTCTCTGTTCTGGTGATGGTGCCCTTCACAGATAAAATCAATTTTACTTGCTCCTATATCGTACTTTTGGATTTTTTGTTTAATATAGTCATGGAAATTGCGAAACTTCATGCAGATATATTTTTGTTGCTGTTTCTTGAGGATCGATTGGGAGATTTGACGATTTTGCAGTTTATCAAGCAGGTTGAGAAAAGAGAGAAGCAGGCGATTACGGATAATTTTCGCGTAGAGGCGATAGGTGGGCGTCTCGTTCCAGTCGCCGTGGGAGAGCAGCAGTGTGTGTCCTGCAAACGTGGCTTTCATAGGTTGTTGGGTGATCGGTATGACCCGGACATCGGGAAAGAGTTTTTGCAGATTGAAATCGTGATTGCCTTCAAAATAGATAATTTCGATTTTTCGGGAGAGTTGGTTGAGTTTGTCGATCGTTTTAGCATAATGAAGATGTGTGTAGGTGATTTGTCCAACCAGAAGGTCAAACATATCACCCATCAAAAAGAGTTGATCGGTGACGATCTCCCCTTCGTCGATCGCGCACAAAAAGCGATAAAACGCTTCTCTGGTCACGTTGTCGTGCGCGTCGGAGATGAAGAGGGCGCCTTCGCGTATTACGAGCATATTATGGAACATACGCGATGACGGGAATCCCTTCGCCTTCTTCTAATCCGTACATCAGATTGGCGTTGACCACCGCTTGAGAAGATGCCCCGCGTAAAATGTTGTCGATCGCGCTGTTGATATAGAGTTTGTTGCCGTCGCTTTTTGCGAAGATATCGCAAAAGTTGGTTCCAGAAGGGGATTTGACATCGACCGGTTTGTCGAAGACTCTGACAAACGGAGCATCTTTATAGTATTCATGAAGTATCTCAAGCGGATCGATCGGCTTTTTTAGCAGGGCGTAGGTATCTATCATTTCCCCGCGGGTGATCGGCAAAAGGTGAGGGACAAAATTGACATCAAACTGCTTGCCGCTCTGTTTATGGAGTTTTTCGGCAATCTCCGGCTGATGACGGTGGATAAGCGGATTGTAGGGGAAGATATTTTCGTTGATCGTCACAAAGTGCGTGTTGTGTGTACACTTTTTCCCCGCACCCGAAACACCGCTTTTGGCGTCGATGAAGATCGGAAACGATGCGTCGATATAAGGCAGAAACGGTAACAATCCCAGAAGTGTTGCGGTCGGATAGCAGCCTGGATTTGCCACGAGAGAGGCTTTTCGGATTTTGTCGCGGTACATTTCCGGAAGTCCGTATACCGCTTGCGGAAGGTGTGCTTTGTCTTCATGAGGGCAGTAATATTTTTCGTATGTCTCCAGTTCCAAACGGTAATCTGCGGAGAGATCGACCACTTTGACACCCAGGTCAAGCAACTCCTTCGCAAACCCCATCGACGCTTTATGCGGTAGTGCCAGAAACGCCAGTTTCGCTTTATCGGCAATCGCTTTTGCGTTTGCCTTTTCAACCGGCATTTCGATAATCTCATAAAGTGAAGGATGCAGTGCGCTCAATGATGTCTCTCCCTCACTCGTAGCGACATAGGTGAGTTCAAATTTTGGATGGTTGATCAGGATCTTTACCAGTTCCAGTCCGGTAAAGCCGCTCACCCCGACGACGGCGACGGGGATCATAGTTCGATCTCTTTGTAGCAGATATCGACAATTTCGTAGGTCTTCTCACCGCCTGGAAGCTGGACGGTAACCTCTTCCTCCTCCTCTTTGCCGATAAGTTGTCGAGCCAGCGGTGAGACGATAGAGATGAGTCCTTTGTCCGGATTGCTCTCATAGGTACCGACGATTGTGTAGGTAACCTGTTCGCCCGTATCGACATCTTCGAGGGTGACGGTTGAGCCGAACATCACTTTGTCATGGGTGAATTTTGAAGGATCAACCTCTCTGGAGTTGTCGTAAAGTTCTCCAAGTTCCGCAATGCGTGCTTCGATGAAACGAAGCTTCTCACGTGCGGCGTGGTATTCGGCATTCTCTTTCAAATCGCCGTGACTTCTGGCGATATCGATCTCCTCTACCGTTTGCGGACGCTGTACCATCTTCAGATCATGAAGCTCTTCTCCAAGCCTTCGACGTCCCTCTTTGGTGATAGGTTGTTTATCCATTCGTATCCTTTTTGTGATATACAAGTAAATGTAAAATAGATTCTCTGTTATCTAGTCTCTATCTCAAACGGCTTCGCTAGGGTACCCCGAAATTTGTACCAAATTTCGACCCTTACGCTGCAGATGTTTTCGAAAGAGACTAGATAACAGAGAACTGCGCGGGATTATTATAACAAATTAACCAAATTTTTCACACTGCCGTGCGCCAGAATAT
>WGAE01000276.1 GCA_015489185.1 Campylobacterales bacterium | reverse complement strand
TACCAAGGATAAACGCACCGTCACCAACGATACCGTCGACGGTACCTTTAAAGACGCCAGCGCCCTGCTTGTTACCGCAGGTCTTACCTACGATTTTTGACAAAACGACATGAAGGGAACTCCTTCATGTCGAAAACTATCTTCGTGCCACCCTTCTGGCGTAATTTTGTTCAAATGTATAGAGTTTACCCAACTGCTCTTTCAACTGACTCAAATCGATACTTCTGTTGATAATATACGGCGTAAGGACAACAACAAGTGTCGTTTTCTCTTTTTCGACATCTTCACGTTCAAAAAGTTTGCCCATAATGGGAATATTACGTAAAATCGGCACCCCCTCTCTGCGCTTGCTCATCTTTTCGCGCGCCATACCGCCGATAATGACCGATTCACCGTTTTTGACGATCGCAGAGGTTTGGACGACACGTTTGGTCGTTTTCGGTAAGCCGATGACACTGCCCGGCAGAATATCTTCAGAGGTGATTTTGATGCCGAGAGTTACTTTGTTGTCGGAGGAGATACGCGGCAAAATGTTGAGTGTCAGACCGATATCTTCCCGTCGGTAAGTATTACGGTTGATGTCGGTTGTCGTCGTCGCAACGCTGCTTTCGGAGACGACCGAAATAGTTTTTCCCACATAGATCGATGATTGTTCGTTATTGATACACAAAATCGACGGCTCCGAAATAATATCGGCCGCACCGTTTTGACTCAGCAGCGAAATTGCCGCACCCAATGCGAATATTTTGGACACGTTGGGAATTTGCAGACCGAGATTGTTGGCAAGTGAAATACCTGCCGTCGGGTCGGAGAGTCCGAGTTTACTGCTCAATGCATAAAGCCCCGAGCTGTCCGTCACCCCACCGGCGATACCGTACTGCATACCGATTTGCGATGCTTTTCGGTTATTGATTTCAAGAATGCGCGCTTTGACATAAACCTGTTTACGTTCCCTGTCAAGTTGGCGTATGATCTTTTTAAGCACCTTTCGTTGTGCCTGCGTGCCGAAAATCATAACGGCGTTGAGCTGTTTGTCGTAGGTGATCTTGATATCGGATGATTGCTTTATATGAGGCAGCGGTGCAATATGTCTCTTCTGTTCTGTTTTTTTTGCGTTTTTCGCTTTTTTGATTTCTTCTGTTTTGTCCATTGTCTCGATATTGCGTTCAAACTCACCGTCGCTGATTAACTCCTGCAACACTTTAACGACTTCGGCGGCATCGGTATTTTTGATCAAAACCATTTCGATCTCTTTGCTTTTTTGGTTTCCGGCATGATCGAAACTTCTTACCGACGGGAGAATTTTATCGATGCTTCGTCTGCTTCCGACCAGAACAATACTATTGGTTCCCGGACTTTCGATCACACGTACCTGTTTTGATTTTGCATAACTGTTAAAATAGGCTCTGACCATTTGTCCGATTTTCGGATAAACATCGTCGACATCGACCTCTTTGAAGCGAACAAAGCGTATGGTTTTGTCTCTGCTGTTTTGCCTGTTTAAAATCGAGACGATTTGCCGAATGGTATCGATATTGGCGGGATAATCGGTCACGACCAGTGTATTGGTATCGTTAGATACGGTCACTTTACCGGCTTTGCTGACTAATGCATTGGCTTGTTTGATCACATCCATCACTTTAAGCGATCCCAGTGGAATCAGCGCGGTTTGTATCTGGTCGATATCTGTTTTTCCTGAGAGCGGCGGGCCGCTTCTGACCGCATCGCTGCTTCTTACGACGCGAAGGTAACCTTCCCCGCTATCGACCAGGGTCAATTTTTTGCTTGCAAGTACCTCATTGAGAAGTGTCAGTAGTTTTCCTGCTTTGATCGGTCTGGTACCGACAAATTCGACATTGCCTTCTACCGGTTCACTGATAAGAATGTTTTTACCGGTGATTTTGGATACCATCTTGATAAAATCGACAATGCGCAGATCGGTGAAATTGATTTCGATCGTCTCATCTTCTTCGTTATCTGCATTTGAATTTGAAATTGATCTCTTTTTGGAACGAGAAATTTTCGGGGAGTAGAGATATGCGTCAGGATAGAGTGTTTTAACCAGATGAAGAATCTGTTTAGCCTGTGCTCTTGTCTGGAAACCGGTAACAGCTGCACGCCATTTCCAAACCGGATGTTCGGAAGGAATGATACGAATGTATCCGGGGTCAACTTTATCGGCCAGAAACGTACGCAATTTGCTAGTGGTCTGATACAGTGCCGCTTTGGTTCTGGATGCCTGTGCAATCACCGCGATGTCGGCACTGAGCGTTTGAATCGTCCATAACGAAACAATCAGATAAACCCAGATATATCTTTTCTGTTTCATTCTTTTACCCCTTTGTGTCGTTCGGGCATCGAAAGTCTGTAACGTTTTCCTTTATTTGTGAGCACGACTCCGTTTTGAGTGATTTCGACAAGCTTATATCCGCGATACCTTTCCCCAAGGTTGAGATAGACCGTTTTTCCGTTGTCGTTTAGCAAAGCGAATCCTGTATGCCCTTTTTTAAAAATTCCGCGTAACGCTATCGATTTAAGTTTGTATCGTTTCTGTTCGGACCTGTGTCCTTCGCCCGGTTGAAACAGTCCGATGATTGAGATATTATCGGTCAAATGAAATTTTTTTGAAGTAACGTGCGGCAGGGGACAGGACGGCTGTGTCAAAAACAACCATCCTGTCCAAAAGATCTTCGCTGTCGCAGCCGCGAGGAGTATCGGTATGATATACCTCTTCATCTGCTCAGGAACCGAAATGGAATACATCGTTTTTTCCTTTGTTGTTCTTGATTGTTATATCTCCTTTTTCCCAATCGATGTTACCTCTGATCGTTCCGGATTGATCAAGGCAGCTAAATGTGGGATGTAACGGATCAAAAAGCGTTTGTGATACTTCACACGCAGCAAACCTATTACCGGGCGGTTTTATAAAATGAAGTTTCTCGATATAAAAGCTCTGTCGTATCAACATCGGATAGAGCCGTATACGCTCGATACGGGCGATCGGCCTGTCTTGATTGTAGAGTGTCAGATTTTGCGCTTCCACGCTGAAAAAATGTTCATGAAGTTTTTCCCACTCCAAATAGTATTCTTTTTGCGTCGATAGCAGATTTGTATACTTGACAAAGAGCCACCCTTTTGGCAAAAAAAGAAGCAGAAACAGAAGCAAAAAAGTAAAAAAGAGCATTAACGTTTTCATGAAGCGATTTTCACTTTCATCGTATATTTCCCCTGTGGGGATTTTACAATTTCCAGCGCGACGATTTTTAACGGATAGCGATAGATGACGGATACGAGCTTCTGCACTTTATCGGATGCGAGGTTATCAAATTTCAATACATAATCTTCCGCCGATTTCTGTTCATGAAACGGTGCGATATGTTGCATAATGCGTAAAATGCGTTTGCGCTCAGTCGGATTGGACCAACTTTGACGCAGATAGGCAAAATGTTCCGCTTTTTGGGCATAGTGCATCAAAGCGGTACAAGATTGCAATACATCTTTTGAAAGCAGACGTGAAGTGAAAATCATCAACAGCAGTATGATTGTCGAAATAATGACACCTATCATCAATCGTTTTCGGCTCATTGGATTTCAACCTCGGCAAGACCGTTCTTATGAGAAACTTTACGTATTGAGGCATTTCGAGCCAGATAATCCAGAAGTATCTTTTCCGTACGTGAATCTGTCTGTTGCCAGTAGAGTTTGAGGCTATCGTCGGAGAGTAATAGTTTCTCAAGTTTAAATTTTCCTTGTGACGGAAGCAGTGAGACAATACGAAGCAGTCGACGTCTCTTTTGTTGTTCAGACTCCGTTTTTTCCAGACGTTTGACAATACTTTTGTATTGAAGCATTGTCGCCGGCATTTCATACC
>WGAE01000275.1 GCA_015489185.1 Campylobacterales bacterium | reverse complement strand
TCTGGAGATCGAGCAGGAGATTGCGCAACTGGAGCGTTTTGCCGCCGAGTCGGAGGTTGTACCTGTTAAAGAGGAGAAAAAACGGGAGCGAAACCGCAGCGCGAAACTGAGTTACAAAGAGAAGCGCGACTACGAAACCCTGCCGCCCAAAATCGAAGCGCTCGAAGCGGAGATCGAAGCACTTAACCGTTGTCTGAGTGATCCTGCGTGTTATCAGGAGAAGGGGTTGCAAACACTTCATGAAGCGTTGACAAAAGCGGAGGAAGAATACGAAGCGCTTGTCGAGCGTTTTCTGGAGATCGAAGAGAAGATCGAAACTTTAGGGATTGTTGTCTGAGATATCGTGCTATTTGACGATATACTCATTCAGGAAAGTTTTGTTTTTTCCTTCGGATCGATACTGCGATTTTTAAAAATGCAAAACTCGCTGCGCTCAGACAGTTGCATTTTTGCCTGCGGCACAAAATCTCCGTATCTAAAAACAAAAATCCTTGCTTCGCATATCGTCAAATAGCACGATACCGCCCAATCAACTATAATTCGCTATAATCCGAATTGTCAAGAAGCTGGGAAGGTTTTGATGCTGTAGTACAAAAAGAGGACAAATCCTCTCTGCGGTCTGAGCCTCTTTTTGTACTACAGCATCAAAACGTAACAACCGGGAATATATAAAAAATGAAATAAGGAAGAGGATATGAAAGTATTGTTGATCAAAGATGTCAAAAGCCTCGGTAAAGCGGGTGAGATCAAAGAGGTCAAGGACGGTTACGGACAAAATTTTCTGATTGCCAAAGGGTTTGCCAAACGTGCGACCGATGAGGTGATCGAAGCGTGGAAAAAAGAGCAGGAGGAGAAAGCCAGACGTGAAGCTGAAGAGATCGAAAGGCTCAAGGCGCTTGAAAAACGGCTTGCCGAAGTGAAGTTGGTGATTACGCACAAACTCGGCGCCAACGGTGCGCTATACGGTGCGGTAACAAAAGAGGAGATCGCCGAAGCGCTGAAAAAGCAGGAGGGGATCGAGATTGACAAGAAAGCGATTGAGATCGACAAGCCGATCAAAACAGCGGGAAATTTCACGATCTCGGCGAAACTGGGACACGGTATCCACGCGAAATTTGATCTCGAAGTGGCGGGAGCGTAGAGACGATGTTTCATGCAACTACGATACTCGCCTGTAAAGGGGAAAATAAAGCAGTCATCGGCGGGGACGGGCAGGTCACCTTTGCCGATACCGTGCTCAAGTCCAATGCGACGAAGATCAGAAAACTCTACAACGGCAAAGTGATTGCCGGATTTGCGGGGAGTACGGCGGATGCGTTTAATCTTTTCGATATGTTCGAAGGGATTCTGGAGCAGAAAAAGGGCGATCTGCTCAAATCGGTTGTCGAGTTTTCCAAAGCGTGGCGCAAAGACAAATATATGCGTCAGCTTGAAGCGATGATGATTGTACTAAATACGAAACATATCTTCATCCTCAGCGGAAACGGCGATGTGGTCGAACCGGAAGACGGGAAGATCGCGGCGATCGGGAGCGGGGGAAACTTCGCACTTTCGGCAGCCAGAGCACTCGATCGCCACGCCGATCTGGACGAAGAGGATTTGGTACGTGAATCGTTGTTGATTGCCAGTGAGTTGTGTATCTATACCAGTGATAAAATCAAAATCTATACCCTGAATAAAGAGGAGGAGGGATCATGAACATGACCCCCAAAGAGATCGTCGCCTATCTCGATCAGTATATCATCGGGCAATTTGAAGCGAAAAAGGCGATTGGCATTGCGCTTCGCAATCGTTATCGAAGGATGCAGCTTGATGCGGTGATGCAGGATGAGATCAGTCCCAAAAATATTTTGATGATCGGTTCGACCGGTGTGGGGAAAACCGAAATCGCCAGACGACTGGCGAAGATGATGGCGCTTCCGTTTGTCAAAGTCGAAGCGAGCAAATATACCGAAGTCGGTTTTGTTGGACGCGATGTCGAGTCGATGGTGCGCGATCTGGTCACCGCGGCGATCAATCTGGTCAAGGCGGAGCACAAGGAGAAGAATAAAAGCGCGATCGACGAGTATGTTGAAAAACGGATTGTCGAAAAACTGTTACCGCCGCTTCCTTCCGGTGCGAGCGAGAGCAAAAAAGCCGACTATGAGCGCAGTTTCGAAAAGATGCGCCAGCGATTGCGCGACGGGGAGTTGGATGATCTGGAGATCGAGATTGAAGTCAATACCGGTCCCGGTGAGATTGCCGATACCTCGATGCCCCCTGAAATGGTAAAAGTGCAGGAGAGTTTCCTGAAGATTTTGACCGCGCGTTCCGAGAGTGTCAAAAAAGAGATGACAGTCAAAGAGGCGAAAGAGGTATTGCGCGGGGAGGCGAGTGAAAAGTTGCTCGATTTTGAAGCGGTCAAGACCGAAGCGCTGGAGCGTGCGCAAAACGGCGGGATTATCTTTATCGACGAGATCGACAAAATCGCTGTCAGTTCCAAAAACCAGAGCCGTCAGGATCCCAGCAAGGAGGGTGTACAGCGTGACCTGCTCCCGATTGTCGAAGGAAGCGACATCAATACCAAATACGGTGTCGTCAAAACCGACCATATCCTTTTTATCGCCGCGGGTGCGTTTCATTTGAGTAAACCGAGCGATCTGATCCCGGAACTGCAGGGACGTTTTCCGCTTCGGGTCGAGCTTAGTTCGCTCTCAGAAGAGACCCTTTACAAGATCCTGACCCAGCCCAAAAACTCTCTGCTCAAGCAGTATCAGGCGTTGCTGGCGACCGAAGGGGTAGAACTGGTATTTGACGATGCCGCGATCCACGCAATCGCGAAAATATCGCAGCTTGCAAATGAAAAACTCGAAGATATCGGTGCCAGACGGCTGCATACGGTACTGGAGAGAGTGCTTGAAGATATCAGTTACGATGCCGACGAACATAAAGGCGAAAAGATTGTCGTGACTGAGGAGCTGGTGCACCGTAAACTCGACAATATTGCAAGCGACGAAGATCTTTCGAGGTATATTCTGTGAGTTGTGAAACGACACGTGCGGGATTTGTCGCCGTGGTGGGACGTCCCAACGCCGGTAAAAGTTCACTGCTGAACTTTTTTGTCGGTGAAAAGCTGGCGATGGTCTCCCACAAAGCCAACGCCACGAGAAAACGGTTGAATATCATCGCGATGCACGAGTGTTGTCAGATGATCTTCATCGATACGCCCGGTATTCATGAAAGTGAACGTCTGCTGAACAGATTTATGCTTGATGAGGCGCTCAAGGCGATGGGTGATGCCGATTTGATTTTGTTTCTTTCACCCGTGACCGACTCACTCGAAGCGTATGAAAAATTTTTGGAACTGAACCGTAAAAAGATTCCGCATATCGTGTTGCTGACCAAAACAGATGAGGTATCCAACGCGAAACTGCTTGAAAAGATTGCGCAGTTTCAAAAATATCAGGATTGCTTTTTGGAACTGATCCCCGTTTCGATCAAAAAGGGAACCGAACTTTCTACCGTTTTTGCGACAATCTGCAAACACCTCCCCGAACATCCTTACTACTACGATCCCGAACTTTTGACCACGGATAAAATGAAAGATATCTACAAAGAGCTGATCAGAGAAGCAATATTTGAAAAAACATCTAAAGAAATTCCCTATTTTTCCGATGTAGTGATTGAGAGGGTCGAAGAGCTTCCCGATCTCGAGAGAATTTATGCGCAGATTGTTGTCGAAAAGAAGAGCCAGAAGGGGATTGTCATCGGACACAAAGGTGAAACCCTGCGGCGAATCGGACACCATGCGCGTAAATCGATCGAAACACTCATCGGAAAAAAGACATTTTTGAAGCTCTTTGTAGTTGTCAAACCGGGATGGACCAAAGATAAAAAATCTCTGGAGGAACTCGGATACAACTTTTAGGAAGCGTATCGTTACATCGCTTCCCGACCCTGTTGAATAAGATTTTATTATTAGGCAGTGGTCATGTTGAAAAAAGGTATACTGGATCGGCGTAACAAGAGTATCGTTACACTTGATCCCTATTCGCTCAAATCGTATCGTTATAAAGATAATCTGGTAACCGAAGAGAGTGTCAAAAAGTTTGATGACAGGGCATTTTATATCTCTTATGTCCAGACAAAAGATATCATCTCTTCGACAGTCGATATCGATATCAGCGTCACGGATGAAGAACTTGATGATGCGATCGAGATCAAAGCGTATGATGAGTTGGGGCTCGATCCGGAAAAAGAGTATTCGATTTTTCACTTTCAGTCGAGCAGAAATGACGGAGAGTATCGGGTTTTCAACGTCATCGCGATCGATACCGCCGTTTTGAACAATATTTTTTCTGAACTCAAAGAGATTAAATATATCGATTATATCACGGCGGCGCCGTTTTTGATGCAGTCGCTCTATACGCGTAATCTTTTGCCTTCAGACAAGACAGATTGTTTTATCTACTTTCATAAAGATGACGCGCATGTCACCATTTACAAAAACGGTGAATATGTTTTTTCCAAATCGATCAAATATTCGCTGGGATATATTTCCGATACATTTGCCAAAGAGCTTGGAAAGCGTATTGACGAAAAGACCTTTTTCGGAATGTTGCGTAAAAACGGTATGCAACATGAAAACAGTGCCTATCAGCAACAGTTGATGAAAATATTCGGTGAGTTGTTTGTCTATGTCAACGATGTTATCACATACGCCAAACGTGCCTATCGCCTCGATGAGATCGATCAGGTCTATCTGGGAACCGAAATCGGAAAAATCGCGGGACTGGAAGAGTTCTGTTACAACTACATCTCACTGCCGACAAAATATATTGATCTGAAAATTTCCAAAAACGCCAGTGAAGTCGATGCGGAGTCGCTGCATTTGATGATGGTGGAGACAGCGATTGTCTATCAGGAGAGTATGGACGAGACCTACAATATCTCCATTTTCCGAAAACCGCCGCCGTTGAATCAGCGTGCGAGCGGGAAGTTGATGGAAGTGATCGCGGCGAGTCTGATTCTTTCGTTGCTCTATCCCGGATATCAGTTTGTGTATGAAAAGATGTTTTTGCAAAAAGAGTTATCACATCTGAAAACAGAGTACCAAAAACTTTCAATCCAACGACAGCAGATTCAGACGGCACTGTCAAAAATCCAAAAAGAGAAAAAAGAGATTGAAACGAAACTTACCACAAAGCAAAAGGATCTCGATTTTCGTACCAGTCTGCTCAAGGAGATCTATAAGAAGAAGGTCAACTATCCGATGAAGGCGAAAATTATGACGGACCTTTTCAAACGTGTCAATGCACACCATTCCAGTGTTCTTCAGACCGAAGACAATAATGAGACGATGATTATAACGGTACGCAGTCCGAAAGATAAATATATCACGGAGCTGATTCAGGATATTGCCACGAGTAAATATTACGATGTCAGTACCGATATGATTCAAAAAGATGAGAACGGATCGTATTATGAGAGTTCGATAAAGGTAGGTTTACATGGTCAGTTCAACTAACAAAAAAGATCTCTTTACCCAGATCGATGAGTTTTTTGCCCAGAAAAAATCGAGCGAAGTGACGATGTTCTATATCGTCGCCGCGATGGTGATCGCCTATTTAGTCTATCAGTTTATCTATCTGGAGACGGACAGACAATTTACGCAAACACAAAACCAGATCCGCCAGATCAAGCAGAAAATCAACAAAGAGCGTAACTATCTGGCGATGAATACGCCGCAGAAAGTGGCGATGTTGCGTAAAGTGGTCGAGCAGAAGAAAAAGGCGTTCGACGACGCACTTTACAAGATCAGTTATGTCGACAATACCCTGACAGAACTCTCTTATCTGCTTTTCGATGATGAAAACTGGGCGAAGTTCGTGGACAATATCTCCGCACTTGCGAAGAAAAACCATGTCGAGATCAAAGAGATCGGAAACAAGTTTTACAATCCGACCTATCAAAAGATCACACATGTTGTCGTGGTTGATGTCAAGTCAAGGGGGAGATTCACGGATATGATGAAGTTTATCAATCAGATCGAAGAGTCGCCGCTGGTGATCGATATTGACAGGCTGAAGATGCACAAGCCCGATGACAAAGTGCTGAGTGAATTCAGAATTGCGGTATGGGGGATGAAATATTGATGAAAAAAATCATAAGTTTAACGATAACGGCGAGTGTCGCTCTCTTCGCGGCACAGGAAAACGGTACGCGTACCGCGTTGATCAAAGATTATAAAATGATGTTCGAGCGTATCGGTCAAAAACGTATCGGTGCGGATGAGAAGGAGATCGAAAAGGTCAACCCCCCTTTTATTCGTTTGACGAAAGAGGAAGCGAAAAAGATCGTTGTCAAAAAAGATGGTACGAAAGTTGCTGTGAAGCAGGAATATACATTGCAGGCGATTTTGAACGATCGTGCGAAAATCAGCGGAAAATGGTACAAAAAAGGGGATGCGATCGGTGATTATCTCCTGGCGACAATCAAAAACGATGTCGTCTATCTGCAAAGCAAAACCGATGATTTCAAAAAAAGATTAACGTTGAGGAAAAAGAATGAAAAGATCAGTATCAAATAATCTCAGAAGAACGATTTTCACAGGCGTTTTGCTACTTGGCGTATTGACTTCGGCGGCAGAGGCAAAGAGTTGTGCGCATCGCTCGTTCAATATCAAAGTTTCGGATGCGGTATCGACCAGTGAAATCCTCAATCAACTCAGCGGTGAGTGTAGTTTCAGTATTGTCACCAAAGATGCGCTTGCGAAACAGAAACTTTCGGAAAAGCTCTACGGAGTCAATATCAGACAGATGTCGCTGGATGAGATTTTCGATGTTTTGATCGGTGCCAAAGGACTTGATTATGACTATGAAGATCATCTGCTGACAATCAGCGGGTTGAAGACCAAAACGTTCAAGATCGATTATGTCAACACGGAACGCTCCGGTGTCAGCAATACCGATATCTCATTGACCGGCGATACAAGTGGCGGTACCGATGGCGGTACGACAGGGCAGGGAGGTAAAGGGGGAAGTCTCTCTACCGGTGCGACGATCACCTCCAGTGACAAGTTTACATTTTGGGATAATATGGAAAAAGAGATTACGGCGATTCTGAATGCGGGTGAAGAGAAGACGAAAGTCAAACCGATTATCAATCGTGAAGCGGGACTTGTTACGGTAACGGGAACGAGTGAACAGATCAACCGTGTTTCCGCCTATATTCACCAGATGATGAAGCGCTTGCATCGCCAGGTATTGATCGATGTGAAAATGTACTCCGTCACGCTGGACAATTCACGTCAGACGGGAATCAATTGGGGTGAACTTTATAAGTTACAAAACATGCAGGCAGCGTATGAGATTTTGAACACAAATAACCTTAAAGAGTTAAACAACGATAAAATCGAAACCTTTGGGGATCAAAATCCTTCCGCACATGCAAAGTTTCTCAGACTCAGCGGTAATACGCAGATTACCGATGTGGTCAAGTTTCTCAAAACCCAGGGTGACGTAACAGCGATCTCCAACCCGAAAGTGGTGACGCTCAACAACCAGCCGGCGGTTTTCAGTTCCGGAGATCAACTCTACTATAAACTTTCGTCCAGTTCACGTCAGACCGGTGCTAACGCTGCTACCGAAACCTTTAACAATGAAGTGGTCAAATCAGTCTTTGCCGGTATTTTGCTCGATATCACACCGGAAATTACGGATGACGACGAGATCATTCTCAAGATCAATCCGTCGATCAGTTCGGTCAAGTCACGCGTCAAAACCGATGAATCGGGTGTACGAAGACTCCCGCCCGATTTGATGAAAAAACAGATCTCTTCGGTTGTAAAACTGCGTGACGGGGAAAAAGTAATCCTTGGCGGTTTGATCAGTACAACAAAAGGGGTTGAGACCAGCAAAGTGCCTATACTGGGAAATATTCCGCTGCTCGGGTATGCGTTTCAGCAAAAGCGTGTCAGTGAAGTGCGTAATGAGTTGATTGTCATTATCACGCCGCATATTATCAAAAGCAGACGCATGGACGCGCATACCGTTTCCCTTAAAGATCTGGGATACGAAAAGATCAAATATTAATTTAAAAAAAAGGAACAGGGAATGAGAATCAGTCGCATTATCGACCGTCATGAAGAGAGTATTTTCGACGACAAAGCGTTTGTCAAAACCTTTACACTCCTGCTGGGGTTGATTATCGCGATTGCCTCTTATCTGATCTATAACAGTTTTTATGATGTACATCAAATGAGTTTTCTCAAAAAACGTGCGGATCGTACACTTTTATCTCTATCGGATGCGGAGCGTGAACTCAACGGTAACGTATTTAGTCTCGAAACACTCGAGTCGGAAAACGGAGCCTTGGATGAAGCAGACCCTCTGGCGGAAGAGATGGCGGCGCTGCAACCGAAACAAGCGGGGTATCGAAGCAAAAAGTCCGCACCGAAAATCGAAATTACCTCTTCTGCGACGGCAAGTGCACACCGAAAACCAAAGATCGAGATTACCTCCGTTGAGACCGGATCGCACAGAACACATCGCAAATCACTCAAACAGCTCAAAAAACGTTTCTACAGGACCAATAATCCTAAATACGCTTTACAAATCGCGCAGCGGTTTTATAACGCAAAACGGTATAAAGAGGCCTTGAAGTGGTCGTTGATCGCCAACGAGATCGATGAGCAAAATCCGAAAAGCTGGCTGATGTTCGCAAAAACGAAAGTGAAGATGGGAAAACGTCAGGATGCCGTCAATGTGCTTCAGGCATATCTGAAAACCTACACTTCTGAGGAAATTCGCCGATATTTGCACAAGATCAAATCAAAACGCTAAAAGGCAACTTCATGAAAGAGCGCAGAGCATTCAGTGTCGTAGAGTTCTTATACGAGAACAAGATCATTACCCGGGAGGTAATGGAGGAGATCGCAGCGGAGATTGAAGAGACAGGAGACGATGTCGGTTCGGTACTGATTCGAAAGGGGCTGGTCAATCATGAAACCCTCAATATCCTCTTGATCGAAGCTTTCAAAAACGGGATACTGCTTCTACGTGATATTTATGACAATTTTTCGATCGATCTCGATAAGTTTCTGCTGCAGTTTTCTAAAAATACCGGTACCGAATTTGTCGATCTCTATTCGCAGGAAGTCAACTACGCACTGGGTGCCAAAGCAGGGTATCAGAAACTGAGTAAACTGGGTATTCTGCCCTATAAAGAGGATGATATCAATATTTATGTCGCGGTAAAAGATCCGTTCGATATTGCGCTGCAGGAGCAGTTACATCGTATTTTTCGCAACAAACTGATTAAAATTGCCATTGCCAATCCGGAACAGATTGACAAGCATCTGCATATATTGAAATCTCCGAGAGCGTCAAGGACTTGATTGCCGATATTCGACAGGAGTTTACCGGAAAAACAGCGACCGATGTCGAAGAGAGTTCGGGGATTTTGAAGCTGATCGAGCTGATTTTGAAAACTTCGATCATCAGTGGCGGCAGTGATATCCATATTGAACCGACTGAGACCAGTTGTATCGTACGTGCACGTATTGACGGTATGCTGAAGGAGATTTTCGTTTTCGACCGAGATATCTATCCTCCGCTGAGTTCTCGTATGAAACTGCTGGCGAATCTGGATATTGCTGAAAAGCGAAAACCGCAGGATGGTCGATTCTCTTCGACGATTATGGAAAAACACTACGATTTTCGTATTTCAACGTTGCCGATTATGACGGGTGAGTCGATTGTATTGCGTATTTTGGATAAATCCAAAGTGATGATTAAACTTGAAGATCTCGGTATGCATCCGGAAAACTACCGTAAATTTCGTCAGGCAATGTCCGCACCGTACGGCATTATTTTCGTGACGGGTCCGACGGGATCGGGTAAAACGACAACGCTTTACGCCGGTATGAATGCAATCAAAGATGTCAAAAAGAAGATGATTACAGTCGAAGATCCGGTCGAGTATCAGATGAATCTGATTCAGCAGGTGCAGGTCAATCCGAAAGCAAATCTGACATTCGCGACGGCGCTTCGTTCAATTTTGCGTCAGGATCCCGATATTATCATGATCGGTGAGGTACGTGACAAAGAGACACTCAAAATCGCGATCGAAGCCTCTTTGACCGGACACCTTGTTTTTTCGACACTCCACACCAACGATGCGGTCAGCGCGATTACGCGTATTGTCGATATGGGAATCGAACCGTACCTTGTCAGTGGGGCGCTGGTGGCGATACAGGCGCAACGTTTGATTCGTAAAGTATGTCCGCACTGTAAAATCAAAACCGAAATCCCAAGAGATGCGCTGGAAGAGATCAAACCGTTTATTCCTTCTAATTATCAGTTTTATAAAGCAAGAGGGTGTGATAAATGTAACAACACCGGTTATGCCGGACGTGAAATGATTTCGGAAGTGCTGGTTGTCGACGATAAGATCCAGAGTATGATTGCCAGAGGGGCTGCCAAAGAGGACATTGCGGCGTATGCGAATCAAAACGGCTTCATTTCGATGTTTCAGGACGCCGCGATCCGCGCCGCCAACGGTAAAACGACAATTGAAGAAGTCTACAGGGTAGCGAAATCATGAAGTATTACGAAGTAAACTATATTCATCAGCGTAAACGTAACAAAGAGCTTGTCAAAGCGATGAGTCGCAAAGATGCGATTATGATGATCAAGGCTCGAATTCCCAACGGTACTGTGCTCAAAGCCTATGAAGTTTCCGCTCCGCTTGAGCACAAAATCTCTGATTTCAAAGAGAGTTTTTTCGGTGCGATCAGTAAGAAGAAGATCAAAGTCGAGTCTCTGATTTCCGCGATACGGCAGCTGGCGGTTATGACGAATGCCGGTATTTCGATTCATGACAGTATTCGGGAAGTGGCAAAAGCGACGGTAGACAAAGATCTCAAGGCGATTTTCGAAAAGGTCGATGATGATCTGAACTCCGGAAAGAGTTTGACCGAAGCGATGGCACCTTACAAATATGAGGTGGGTGATGTCACGCTTGCGATGATCGAGCTTGGGGAAAATACCGGTAATATGGCTGAGTCATTGACCAAGCTGGCGGAAGTGCTTGAAGAGATGATGGAAAACGCAAAAAAACTGAAGTCTGCGATGCGCTATCCGATTACGGTCATTGTCGCAATCGCGATTGCGTTTACGATTTTGATGATGTACGTCGTTCCGAAATTTAAAGATATCTTCGACAAACTCGGTGCCGACTTGCCCGCTCCGACAAAAATGCTGCTTTTTATGGAGCATGCGATCAATACCTACGGACATTTCATACTGCTCGGTATCATTGCGACGGTGATGTATCACAAATATCTTTACAAAACCAATGATGATTATAAACGAAAAGTAGATAAATATATCTTGAAAGTTTACCTGATCGGAAACGTTATCTTTTTTGCTTCGATGAGCCGTTTCATGTTGATCTTTACGGAGCTTGTGCGCGCGGGGATTCCGATCGCTGAAGCGCTCGATACGGCGGTGATTACGATTGACAACGAAGAGATCAAGGAGAAACTCGCAAGCGTTAAGCACGGGGTCGAGCGCGGTTCGAACCTGACCGAAGCATTTGATGCGACGGGGCTTTTTGAGGGGATGCTCATTCAGATGATCAAAGCGGGTGAATCGGGCGGAGCCCTCGATCAGATGCTGGAGAAGGTGAGTGAATACTACAAAAATCGCTTCAACAATATCATTGAAAACCTCTCCGCCTATATCGAACCGATTCTGATCGGCTTCATCGCGGCGATGGTGTTAATGCTCGCACTCGGTATCTTCCTGCCGATGTGGGATATGGCGTCTGCGGTCAAACACTAGAAATAAGAGAGCGTGCATACGGGAGTTTCCCGTGTGCGAAATTTACTTTTAAAATATTCTTATTTAAAAATATAATAACTAAAAATTACCTTCGAATTATTTTGTGCAAAAATATTTGAAATAGTTTAATTTATAAATATCTTAACTACTTTTTGTAAATCTAAAAGTGTATATTAAGCTTTGAATTAATATAATTTTACCTATATAACTTTCCGAACCGTACGGTATGACCGTCGATTTCGTCATGATGAGGTACTATGTCCCTGAAATATAAAATGATCAAAGAGTATCTGCTGCAGTTTTTGAAAGAAGAGACATTTAAAACAGGTCTCAACGGCGGTGTACTGCTTGCGGATGAGAGGGTTGATGTTTTCGTGACGGCGCTGCTGGCGAAAGAGGCGTTCGGCAACCGTTTTCTGATCGTGACAGCTCCGTGGTTATCGGAGGAGACGAAGAGGACGGTCGAAGATTTTTGTGACAAGCATACTGTCAGACAATATTTGATTGCAGAAGATGAGAGATCGGCTTTTGAGAAACATAACGCAGCATTTATGAAACGCCTTTCGACCGCGTATCTTTATGACATTGCCGAAAAAGAGCGTACGCTGGTGCTTGGGGCGCACAACAAAACCCGTCTGCTTCTGGGTGAAGGGGTGCACTACGGTGATTTGGCATGTGATCTCAACCCTCTCGGAGATCTGTATCTGACCGAAGTCGAAGCGTTCGCTCACTATCTGGGTGTTGAGAATGTTTTTGTAAAAACGTCACGTTTCGGAAGCTATGAAGCCGAGGCACTCGACGGTGTGCTGCGCGGTTTCGTCGAGGCGCGCATGAGCAGGGACGAGTTACTGCGGCAGGGATATGATGCAGAAATGGTCGATACGATCATCGAACGTGTCTATCGGCATCAGTACAAATACAGACCACCGGTTATTGCCAAACTGACATCCCGTACAATCGGAGATGATTTACGCTACCCGCGCGATATTAAACTATAAGGAGAAAAGGTTATGAAAGAGATCCCGTTTTACCTGCCTTCGATCGATCAGAACGAAAAGAATCTGATCCAGGAAGTCCTCTCTCTCAAAGGGGCGTCGAAAATTGAAGAACTCGAAGATTTGATCTGTGAATATATCGGGTGTAAATATGCGGTTGCCACATCGAGCTGGAGCGGTGCGATGCACCTGAGTATGTTTGCGCTCGAACTGAAACGCGGTGACAAGATCCTCTGCTCGGTCAACGCCCACCCTGCGGTGCCCGAAGCGGTGCGCCACTTCGATGCGGAGCCGATTTTTGTCGATATCGAAGCGGACAGTTTCAATATGGATCCCAAAAAGCTGCGTGAAGCGCTCGAAAAACATTACCACAAAAAACTCAAAGCGGTAATCGTGACCCATGTGGGCGGGCAGAGTGCTGATCTGGATGCCATCTACGAAGTCGCCGACGAATACGGTATCAAAGTGATTGACGATGCTTCAATGGCGCTTGGCACGGAGTACAAAGGCAAAAAGATCGGTACGACCGGTTCGATCATCACGACATTTGCGTTCAACGCGAAAATGAAAAGCAGTATCGCCAACGCGGGGATTATCGCGACCGATGATGAAGCGATCTATGAGCGGGCGAAGTTGATCCGTCACCATGCGATCGAATCCAAAGAGTGGGATAAACATGGCAATATCGGCTATGTGTATGATGTGGTGGATATCGGGATCGGATATGAGAGCAGTGAGCTTGATTCGGCATTTTGTATCGCGCAGTTGCAAAAAGCGGATGAACAGATTCAAAGACGTACTGAGATAGCGGCAATCTACGACAAAGAGCTTGCGAATGTACCGCATATCAGCTTGCCCGTCAAAGTGAGAGAGCATACCTATAGTCTCTATATCATCAAAGTGGATAAAAACAGAGATGATTTTGCAAGAGCGTTGAAAGATAAGGGAATCTATACCGGACTTCATTTTGTACCGCTGCACCTTCTGACCTATTATAAACAGAAATATTCGTTGCGTGTCAACGATTTTCCGGTTGCCCTGACCAATTATCAGCAGATTCTTTCCTTGCCGTGCTATACGGGAATGAGTGACGAAGAGGTCCTCTATATTTGCGAACAGATCAAAGAGATTTCGGCTAACAGAGGGTGAAACATCGACTCTATTTTTGGGTAGAGAGGTATCTCTTTTACCCAAACGGCTTTCAAAGATTACTCTCCTTTCTCCTTTTGCCGTTTTCACTGCTCTATTGCGGCGTGATGATATTGCGTCGCAAGCTTGCAAAGCCGAAAAATTACGGCATTCCTGTGATCAGTGTGGGAAATCTGATCGTCGGGGGAAGCGGGAAGACACCTTTTACGATCGCATTGGCAAAAAGGCTTCATGAAGAGGAAGATTCCAATATCGCGATTGTACTGCGCGGATACGGTCGCAACTCCAGCGGATTGATCGTCGTGAGTCAAAACGGTGTGATCATGAGCGATGTGGACAAAAGCGGTGACGAAGCGATGCTGCTGGCAAAATCGCTGCCGCACGCGACGGTCATCGTCAGTGAAGATCGCGGCAGGGGAATCGAAAAAGCCAAAGCGATGGGAGCGGATGTCGTCATACTTGATGACGGTTTTAGCAAGACAAACATCATGAAGTTCGATATTTTGCTCAAGCCGTCATTTCTTTTCAAAAACCGTTTTTGCCTTCCGTCAGGTCCGTTTCGCGAACCTCCTTCACTCTATCGTAAAGCTGATTTGACGGCAGTGGAAAATGTTGACTTTACAAGGCATGTCGAAATTATCGATCGTACCGAACGGATGGTGCTTGTTACGGCAATTTCCAAACCGCAGCGACTTGAAAAGTTCGTACCGCCTTTTATCGAGCGTGTCTACTTCCCCGATCACTACCGTTTTCAGGAGCGTGAACTGGCAAAAATCCTTCGCGAACATCACGCCGATTCGATATTGACGACCCAAAAAGATGCCGTCAAAATGGAGGGGTTTCGCATCGATCTGTCGATTCTCGCACTCGAAATCGTGCTTTCGGATCATATTGTCGAACGTGTAAAGAAATATATAAATAATTTTGGTAAAATCTCCTGAAAATTTCCCCGGCACAGGAGTCCTCCCCGATGCAAAAAAAGATTGAAATCGTCAGAACGCTGATCGATGCGTTTCCGTTTATTCGTATGTTTCGCGATCAGATCGTCGTGATCAAATACGGCGGCGCGGCGCAGACCGATCCGCTTCTGAAAGAAAAATTCGCGCGCGATATCGCCTTTTTGTATTTGCTGGGGCTCAAGCCGGTCATCGTGCACGGGGGCGGCAAAAAGATCAACACGATTCTCGATCGACTCGGTATCGAAACGTCGTTTCATGAAGGGCAGCGTGTCACAACCAGAGAAAATATGGAAGTGGTCGAGATGGTGCTAAGCGGTACGATCAACAAAGAGATTACGTCGCTTTTGAATCATCACGGTGTCAAAGCGATCGGCATCAGCGGTAAAGATGCCAACTTCATCAAGGCACATCCCAAAGATGCCAAACGTTTCGGATTTACGGGGACAATTACCCATATCGAGCGTAAAATCGTATTGGATCTGATCGAAGAGGGCTTCATTCCGGTCATCGCGCCGATTGCATCCGGAAACGAACCCGGTGATCCCGGATATAACATTAACGCCGATCTGGCGGCAAGTAAAATCGCCGTTGCGATAGGTGCGCGCAAGATTCTTTTTCTGACCGACACGCCGGGGGTACTTGACAAAGAGAAAAATCTGCTTTCTACGCTAAGTGAAGATGAAGTAAACGCGCTGAAAGCCGATGGTACCATACAGGGCGGGATGATTCCCAAAGTCGACGCATGTCTGGAAGCGATCGACGGCGGTGTCGAAAAAGCCCATATCATCGACGGACGTATCGAACATTCGATTTTGCTGGAACTTTTTACGAGTGAGGGAATCGGTACGGTTATCAAAAAGGAGAAACAGTGAATTTTATCGAGACAAGAGGAAATGCCGGGGGATTCGCACCCGAAGTCCCTTTTTCACAGGCGATATTGCATCCTGCGGCAAGTTACGGCGGTTTATATGTGCCCAAAACACTTCCCGAAATCGACACAGCGTTTATCGAGCGTTATCGAAACGCCTCTTATCAGGCACTCGCCAAAGCCGTGCTTGATCTGTTCGAGATCGATATCGAGGAGAGTGTGATTGATGAAGCGCTGGCGCGCTACAAAGCATTTGACAATCCCGAGGAACCAGCACCGGTTGTGCAGATCGAATCGGATCTTTTTGTCAACGAACTTTACCACGGTCCGACGCGTGCGTTCAAAGATATGGCGCTCCAGCCTTTCGGCTATATCCTCTCCGCGCTTGCGAAAAAACTGAACCAGAACTATCTGATACTTGCTGCAACCAGCGGTGATACGGGACCGGCGACACTGGAGGCGTTTGCCGACAGAGAAAATATTCAGGTCGCGTGTCTCTATCCTGCGGGCGGTACGAGTGATGTACAGCGTCTGCAGATGGTGACCGAAGCAGCAAAAAATCTGAAAGTGATCGGTATTGAAGGGAATTTCGACGATGCGCAGAGTGCCCTGAAAAGTCTGCTTGCTTCCGATACCTTCAAGGCGCGTCTGAAAGAACGTGATATCGCGCTGTCAGCCGCCAACTCGGTCAATTTCGGGCGCATCATTTTCCAGATCATCTACCATATTCGTGCCTATATCGCATTGGTGGAGCAGGGTGTGATCCAGACCGGAGATAGGATCTACATCACCGTACCCAGCGGTAATTTCGGTAACGCGCTCGGTGCTTACTACGCCAAAAAGATGGGACTCCCTGTTGAGAAGATTTTGATTACATCCAACGCCAACAACGTGCTGGCGGAACTGATCAATACGGGTCTCTACGACATTCGTGAAAAGTCGCTGATTCTGACCAACTCACCCGCGATGGATATTTTGAAATCTTCAAATGTCGAACGCGTGCTGTTCGATAAATTCGGCGCGGAACGTACGAAAACGCTGATGACACAGCTCAACGAAGAGGGGCGGTATGCACTTACTGAAGAAGAGCTCGCGGTGTTGCGTGAAGATTTTGACGCGATCGATACCGACGATGCGTACGGTCTGAAAATCATCAAACGCTATGCCGACAAAGGGTATGTGATGGATCCGCATACGGCGACCTGCCTCAAAGCGTATGAAAATCTGAAAGAGAAAGCGTTGCCGATGGTGATCTGCTCGACCGCGGAGTGGACGAAGTTTGCACCGACGATGCTGATGGCGATCGAAGAGAGCGACGAGAAGAAGAGCGATCTTGAAGCGCTGCAACGTATCTCCGAAAAACTGGGTATCGAGATCACCCCGCGTGTTCAGGCGCTGTTTGAAAAACCGATCGTGCATAAAGATGTTGTCGCCAAAGATGAGATCGAATCGAAAATTCTTGAATTCATCCAGTCGGCTTCGTAGTTTCCGCTGATGCCGTTATCGAAACTCAATGAGGAGCAGTATGCCGCCGCAACCGCTCCCTACGGAAATAATCTGATCATTGCGTCGGCGGGGACGGGGAAGACTTCAACTATTGTCGCGCGCATCGCCTATCTGCTCTCCAAAGGGGTCGACCCCGAAGATCTGCTGCTGCTGACCTTTACCAACAAAGCCTCCGCGGAGATGGTCGAGCGGGTAGGGCGCTATTTTGATGAAAAGATCGCCAAACGGATTCAGGCGGGAACGTTTCATGCAATCAGCTACAAAATCCTCAAGGCAAGCGGCAGAAAGATCGTACTCAAACAGCCCAAAGAGCTGAAGATGGTTTTGCGCAGTATTCATGAAAAGCGCAACTTTTCGTGGTTTGACAGTAAAGTACAGCCCTATTCGGCGGGACACCTTTACGATATGCATTCGCTTTATCAAAATATGGTCTGCGAGGAGCGGTTTGCCGACTGGCTTTGCAAACAAAACCCCGATCACGCGGTCTATGCGGAGGTCTACGAAGATATCTACGAAGAGTTCAAAGAGCTCAAAAAACGTTTCGGTTATGTCGATTTCAACGATCTGCTGATCGATTTCAAACAGTATCTGGATGAAGAGGGGGTCAAGTTTCAGGAGATTCTGGTTGACGAATATCAGGATACGAACCGTCTGCAGGGATCATTGATCGACGGTTTCAAGCGCGAATCGCTCTTTTGTGTGGGCGATTACGATCAGAGTATCTACGGTTTCAACGGCGCGGATATCAATATTATCGGTTCGTTTGCGGAGCGTTTTGAAAACGCCCGCGTCTTTTCTCTCAACAAAAACTACCGCTCCAGCGAGCCCATCCTGGCGCTTGCGAATCGGGTGATTGAAAAAAATCCGCGCATCTATCCCAAACGACTGGAAGTGACGCGAAAAGGGAATTTCCCGCCGCCAAGATTAATGATCTTCGAAGAGTTGTTTGATCAATATGCGGGGATTGCTCAGAAGATCAAGGCTTCGACCACACCGCATGAAGAGATCGCCGTCATTTTCCGAAACAACGCCAGTGCGGACGGTATCGAAGCGCATCTGAGGGAGCTTGGCATCAGTTCACGGCGTAAAGGGGGAACCAGCTTTTTTGACGCCAAAGAGGTCAAGGCGATGCTCGATATGTTCACGATCCTGATCAACCCGAGAGACTTGATGAGTTTTGTGCATATCTTCGAATATGCCAAAGGGGTAGGGGGCGTCTTTGCCAAAGATATCTTCGATGCACTTTACAAGGTCGGTGACGGCAATATTCTGGAAGGTATCATCAACCCCAGGGAGAAGAAAAACCCTTTCAAACGGGGAGTCGTGAACCATCAACTGGGACTTTTTGACGAGATCATCGAGGAGGAGAGCGCGGCGCGGTTCAAAAAGATGGGGTTTGAAGAGAAGTTTTTGAAAAATCCGATTCTGCGTCACAGTAAAATCAACAAAGACCTTGCCACCTATCTGCACGCTTTTTACCTCTACGTCAATGCGACGATCTTTCTGGAATCTCCCGTGCAGATTGTGCGCAGTATTATCGATTCGCAGCTTTTTGGATTGATCGCCGAGCGTCTGGCGACCAAACGCGCCACACAAAAAGACGGCACGGTTCATGAAGAGATGAAGAAAGAGGCGTTGACCAATATTCGCCGAAAAGCGCTTTTGTTACTCGAACTGACCAAACCCTATAAAGATAAATACCGCTTTATCAACGCGTTGACGCTCGGCGGCGGTGAGCTGAGTGAAGGGGAAGGGGTCAATCTGCTCAGCATCCATGCCAGCAAAGGGTTGGAGTTTAAAGAGGTCTATATTGTTGATCTGATGGACGGACGTTTCCCGAACCGAAAGCTCATGAGCAAAAACGGCGGCGATATTGAAGAAGAGCGAAGACTTTTTTATGTCGCGGTGACACGGGCAAAAGATATTCTCTACCTCTCCTACGCCAAATATGACCGTGTCAAAAAGATCGACTATCTCCACTCCCCTTTTCTTGTCGAAGCGGGATTGATACGTGAGCAGGAGACGGTCAACGCATAGGTTAGAAAAATATTTCAAAATGACATATTTTGGAAAACAATTTTTGACTTTTGCTATACTGATACTATCTTCGAAACGGAGGTAAGTATCATGAAGAGATCGAAAATGAGGGTTTCGGAAGCGTTACCCCGAGAGAAACTGCTCAGCGGCGGTGTCGAGAGACTCACAAACGAAGAGTTGCTCGCCGTGATGCTCGGAAGCGGCGTTGCCGGCAAGGATGTCCGCAAACTTGCACACGAAATCGCCCGAATCATCGAAACCGACTTTCCGGATATCACGCTTGAAAAGCTCTGTGCGGTACACGGGATGGGCACGGTCAAAGCGTCGCAGATCGTAGCGGCACTGACACTCTCCAGACGCCTGCTTGTACCGGATCCGCGTACCGTCTCATCCGCCCGAAACGTCTATGATCTGATGCGCGTCCACGCTCTCAAAAAACAGGAACACTTCTGGCTTTTGACACTCGACGGTGCCTCAAAGATCATCCGTCTCAAGACGCTCTTTATCGGTACACTGACTCAAAGCATCGTTCATCCGCGTGAAGTTTTCGCCGAAGCGATCGCCGATCGTGCCGCCGCGATCATCGTCGTGCACAATCACCCTTCCGGATCACTCGTGCCCAGCGAAGCGGACAAAAACGTCACCCGACGTCTTGCCGAAGCGGGGCAGTTGCTGGGGATCGAACTCAAAGATCACCTGATTATCTCCAGTCGCGGATACTACAGCTTTTCAGAGGAGGGATTGGTATGAGACTACTTTTTCTCCTCCTGCGCTTTTTTCAGCGCCCCTTTGGTCAAGGGTGTATCGCACGTTTTGATACAGGATCTGCCGGTATTGATATCTTCGATGACATAAAACCAGGTAAACGCCATAAAGGCAAAGAGCCCGGCGATGATCGCCGAAACCAGAACGATATTTTTATATTTTCCTCCCACCATGGTAT
>WGAE01000274.1 GCA_015489185.1 Campylobacterales bacterium | reverse complement strand
GGTTTATATCAAACCTAAAAAGACATGGTTGATGGTTGAAGGCGAAAAGAAATATCTCATTCCGGGGATGACGGCGACAGCCGAATTTAAAGTCGGTGAAAGACGTATTATTGAATTTTTTATCTATCCGCTTGTTAAATACTTCAATGAGGGTATCAGCGTCCGCTGATCTCCTCTCATCTCTGAAACCCCCTGAAAACGGGGTAGATTAAGCATTTTATAAATAATTTTTTTGTATTATTGCGCACCTTTATAGAGACGCCGTGTCGATATGAAGGAAATTTCAATAAGGAAAGCATGTGCCGACAATCAATCAATTGGTTCGTAAAGAGAGAAAAAAGGTGATTAAAAAGTCTAAATCACCGGCACTTGTCAAATGTCCTCAAAGAAGAGGGGTCTGTACGAGAGTCTATACAACGACTCCTAAAAAGCCTAACTCCGCTTTGAGAAAAGTCGCGAAAGTGAGACTGACAAGTGGCTTTGAGGTTATCAGTTATATCGGTGGTGAAGGTCACAACCTTCAGGAACACTCCATCGTCCTGGTACGTGGCGGTAGGGTAAAAGACTTGCCGGGTGTGAAGTATCACATCGTACGTGGTGCGCTCGATACAGCGGGTGTCGCGAACAGAAAAGTGGCAAGAAGTAAATACGGTACGAAAAGACCTAAATCTTAATCGTATCATGAAGTACGAGTCGATGATATCCGCGACTCGAAGATATCTGTGAGGGTATCAAAAAAGCGTTATACGCGAAACAATTAAAAATCACTATTGTTAAAATTGGCCAGGCTCTGTCGCAAAAACCTTCGTGGACAGAGTTTGAGTAAATTTTGCAAAAAATTGAAGGAAGATTATGAGAAGAAGAAGAGCTCCAGTTAGAGAAGTTACTCCGGATCCGATTTACAACTCCAAATTGGTATCCAAATTTATCAACGGTCTTATGCTAGACGGTAAAAAAAGTGTCGCTGCAAAAATTTTCTACGATGCGATTGATATTATCGAAAAGAAAGTTGAAGGCGAAAAAGGTATCGACATCTTTTACAAAGCGATTGAAAACATCAAACCTGTGATGGAAGTAAAAAGCCGCAGAATCGGTGGTGCGACATACCAGGTTCCTGTTGAAGTACGTCCTGTCAGACAACAGTCTCTGGCAATCAGATGGATCATCGGCTTTACACGTAAAAGAAGCGAAAGAACGATGAAAGACAGATTGGCAAATGAGTTGATCGACGCGGCGAATGAAAGAGGTGCTTCTTACAAGAAGAAAGAGGATACCTACAAAATGGCTGAAGCGAACAAAGCGTTTGCTCACTACAGATGGTAAGAGAAGGAAATTAAAATGCCAAGATCTCATAAACTTGAAGATTTAAGAAATATCGGTATCGCTGCGCACATCGACGCCGGTAAGACAACAACTACGGAAAGAATTCTGTACTATACGGGTGTTGAGCACAAAATCGGTGAGGTACACGACGGTGCCGCGACGATGGACTGGATGGAACAGGAGCAGGAGAGGGGTATTACGATTACCTCTGCTGCGACAACTTGTACCTGGAGAGGGAAACAGATCAACATTATCGACACTCCGGGGCACGTTGACTTTACGATCGAGGTTGAGCGCTCCATGCGTGTTCTTGACGGAGCGGTTTCCGTTTTCTGTGCGGTCGGCGGTGTACAGCCGCAGTCTGAAACAGTCTGGAGACAACGTAACAAATACGGTGTACCGTCTATTGTTTTTGTCAACAAAATGGACAGAACCGGTGCCGATTTCTACGAAGTAGAGAGACAGATTGAAGAGCGCCTTAACGGTAATCCTGTACCGATTCAAATTCCTATCGGTGCGGAGGATCAGTTTGAAGGTGTTGTTGATCTTGTGAAAATGAAAGAGATCGTCTGGGATCAGGAAGCGGCGATGGGTTCTGCATATCATGAACAGGATATTCGCCCGGAACTTCAGGAAAAAGCTCAGGAATATCGCGAAAAGATGATCGAAAAGATCTCTGAAGCGGAAGCAAACGAAGAGTTGATGGAAAAATATCTCGAAGGTGAAGAGCTGACCACCGAAGAGATTATGCAAGGAATCAAAAAAGCGACGATCAACATGGAGATCGTTCCGATGACTTGCGGTACAGCGTTCAAAAACAAAGGTGTTCAGACACTGCTGGATGCGGTTGTCGATTATCTGCCTGCACCGACGGAAGTACCTCCGATTCGCGGTACGAAAATGGATAATCCGGACGAAGAGGTTTATGTTGAGTCTACCGATGACGGTCCGTTTGCCGCACTGGCGTTTAAGATTATGACTGACCCGTTTGTCGGACAGTTGACATTTATTCGTGTTTATCGCGGTTCACTTGAGTCAGGGTCTTATGTACTGAACTCTACCAAAGATAAAAAAGAGCGTGTCGGTCGTATCATGAAGATGCACGCGATCAAACGTGAAGAGATCAAAGAGATCTATGCCGGTGAAATCGGTGCGGTTGTCGGTCTGAAAAATACGACGACCGGTGATACACTCTGTGATCCTGCGGATAAAGTCGTATTGGAGAGAATGGAATTCCCTGATCCGGTTATCTCTGTTGCGGTTGAACCGAAAACCAAAGCAGACCAGGAGAAAATGGGTATTGCGCTCCAAAAACTTGCGCAGGAAGATCCATCTTTCCGTGTCGAGACAGACGAAGAGAGCGGTCAGACGATTATTTCCGGTATGGGTGAATTGCACCTGGAGATTATTGTCGATCGTATGAAACGTGAGTTTAAAGTTGAAGCGGAAGTCGGTCAGCCGCAGGTTGCCTATCGTGAGACGATCAGAAGTTCCGTCGATCAGGAATACAAATATGCCAAGCAGTCCGGTGGTCGCGGTCAGTACGGTCATGTCTTTATCAAACTCGAACCGCTCGAGCCGGGTGAAGGGTATGAGTTCGTCGATGCGATCAAAGGTGGTACGGTGCCCAGAGAGTATATTCCTGCGGTTGACAAAGGTATTCAGGAAGCGATGCAGGGCGGTGTACTAGCAGGTTATCCGGTAGAAGATGTGAAAGTCACACTTTATGACGGTTCATACCATGATGTCGACTCCTCAGAGATGGCGTTTAAACTGGCTGCATCGATGGCATTTAAAGAGGGTGCGAAAAAGGCGAATCCTGTCATCCTCGAGCCTATGATGAAAGTCGAGGTTGAAGTACCGGAAGAGTTCATGGGTGATGTCATTGGCGACCTGAACAGAAGACGCGGTCAGGTGGAAGGTATGGATGAAAGAGCCGGTAACAAGATTATCAACGCGTTCGTACCGCTTTCAGAGATGTTCGGTTACTCAACCGATCTGCGATCCGCGACGCAGGGACGTGCGACATACGCGATGGAGTTTGACCACTATGCGGAAGTTCCACGAAACGTTGCGGAAGAGATTATCAAAAAGAGAAACGGTTAATTTCTCAGTATACATGAAGAGACAGGCTTTGCCTGCTCTTCTTTAATAGCCTTTAGTCGCTCATAGTTAAAAACTTATCATTCAAAACTCACAACTCAAAATTAAACATTAAAAAAACTGTCCTCGTAGCTCAGCTGGATAGAGCACCGGATTCCTAATCCGGAGGCCGTGCGTTCGAATCGCGCCGGGGACACCACCCCGCATATTGTTATACAGGCTCTTTGGAGTGATCTGCTTTGATTTTTTCAGCAAGTTGTTCGGGTAACAGCCCGAGGGATTCTTCAACGAGTTTCGTATTACCGTGCGGAATGAAAGCGTCTTCATATTCAAAAGTGGTGACAGTGACTGCTTCATGAAGATTGTTACGTTCCAAAAACTCACAAAGTGCGCTTCCGACACCGCCCATTTTTGCACTGTCACTGAAGACATACCAGCGGCTGTATTTTGCGGCAAGTTGTGTGAGCAATTTTTCATCGAGCGGTTTGACAAATACCAGGTCGAGTAACCCGGTTTCAAAGTCAAGAAGTTTCATTGTCTCATAAGCGCGTCCGACTCCTGCACCGTAGCCGATCAGAAGTGTTTCGGAATCGGCATCCACAAGCAGGTCTGCTTTGCCGAGTGCCATAGGTTTGGCTTTGAACGGAACGGGTCTGAAAGTACCTCTGGGGTAACGGAACGCACATGGGGTTTGCATAGTGTGGGCAAATTTCACCGCTTCATGCATTGTCGCTTCGTCACGCGGTGCGAACAGGGTCATATTCGGTACGGTTCTTAGATAGGAGATGTCAAACGCTCCCTGATGTGTTTCACCGTCTTCACCGACGATTCCGGCACGATCGATCGCAAATACCACCGGTAACGCCATAATGCACGCATCATGAATGACCTGATCGTAGGCGCGTTGCAAAAAAGTGGAGTAGATGGCGATAAAGGGTTTAAATCCCTCTTTTGCCATCGCGCACATTGAAGTAACAGCGTGTTGTTCTGCGATCGCAACATCCCAGAAACGCTCAGGGAACGCTTTCATAAGATCTTTAATACCGGTACCGCTGGGCATTGCTGCGGTGACACCGACAACCTTTTCATCGTTTTTTGCCAGATCGAGCAATGCTTCGGCAAACATTTTCGTTGCGTTTTTAGCGCCGTTTTTGTTCAGAGGTTCACCGCTATTGATATCAAATTTTCCGACACCGTGCCAGTGTTCGTAGTAGCCCTCAGCGATTTGGTACCCTTTGCCTTTGATTGTCTGTGTATGAATGATGACCGGTTTTGCCATCTTTTTTGCCAGCGTATATGCTTCGATCAATGCTTCGAGATCATGACCGTCGACCGGCCCGATATATTCAAGCCCCAGCTCTTCAAAGAGGATACCGGGGGTAATGAGTTTCATGCTTTCATCGAAACGTTTGGCAATGTAGGTTGCCCCTTCGGGCAGGTGTTCGAGGATTTGCTTGGTCTGTTTTTTGAGTTTTTGGTAAAAGTTCCCCGCCATGACCTGCGAAAGGTAATTGCTGATTGCTCCGATCGGTTTGGCGATACTCATTTCGTTATCGTTGAGGATGATGACGACAGGGAGTTTGATATCTCCTAATTCATTCATCGCTTCATAGACCATGCCTGCGCTCATCGAACCGTCCCCAATCAGTGCGACCGGGATACGCGATTCGTTTTTGAGTTTGATCGCTTTTGCCGCGCCTGTCGCCAGCGAAATCGATGTGGAACTGTGCCCGGCGACAAAGTAGTCATACGGAGATTCGGAAGGTTTTGTATAACCGCTGATACCGCCGAATTGTCTGAGTGTATCAAATTTATCCCATCTGTCCGTCAGAAGTTTATGTGCATACGCCTGATGTGAAACATCGAAAATAAAGGGATCTTTGGAGACATCAAAAACATAGTGCATCGCGACGATCAGTTCAACGGAGCCGAGCGTACTGCTAAGATGTCCACCGTTTTTACTGACTGTTTCGAGAATTTTTTGCCTGATTTCGGCACATAGATTATTCAGTTCATCTATCGTATAGTTTTTGATATTCATATAGTCAACTCTCTTTTTGGAGGAAATGCAGGGCTTGTTTGTAGCGTGTTAAAATTGTACCGTCAATATTCTCCACCCCGCTTAAAAGGACAACTCCCCCTTTTTGTATCGCTTCGTCTGATTCAATTTTAATGAGAGTTTCTTTAAACTGGCTTGATATAAATGCAAAATCTTCAGGATTTACCCTCAGTGTGACATCACTACTCTCTTTGATATTTTCGAGTAAAAATCGTGCGATTTCGACGGCAATTTGCGCGGAATCCTTCTCGACTTCCTTGATGATTACTTTTTTTGCCAGAAGCAGTGCGGTTTCGATCAGTTCCTCTTCCAGTTGAGTGAGTGTCTGATCAAACAGATGTTTGGTTTCGTCTAACTGTGTAATTGATCGAATCAATTGTGCTTTGAGCGCTTCCATCTCTTCGGACGCCTCTTTCTGAAATGTCTCAAGCGCCTCTTTTTTCCCCTCTTCGATGCCTTCCAGCCGTGCGTTTTCTACTTCCTGACGATGCACTTCCTCTTTTTTTTCCAATTCCATTTGTAAACGCACGACATCAGATGTCAATTGATCGATCTTTTCAAGGAGCGTAGTGCGTTCATTTGCATCGAATATAGACTCTTTAGTTTCAAGATCCTCTAAATCATTCTGTTCAGCTGCTTCTTCAAAGGGAGGTAAAAAGGGGGGAACTTCGTCTGACGAGACGATATCATTTTCACCGACATCCAGCTTTTTGAAGCTGAATTTCTCTATTTTGGTATCGTTTTTTTCGTTCGGGTTGATAATCCTTGCCATATTATTCGATCACTTCATCCGCTTCACCGAGCTGTACGATACCTTTTTCCGCAAGTTTTTGCACCTCTTCGACAATTTTACGCTGTGCCTCTTCGACATCTTTGACTTTTGTCGGCCCCATAAACTGCATCTCTTCCAAAAAGGCTTCTGCGGCACGTGTGGACATATTTTCGAGGAATTTCTGTTTGAGCTCTTCTCCGGCACCTTTGAGCGCAACCATAAGTTGATTTTTGTCCAGTGCTTTGAGGAGTTCGCGAATGGCAGTTTTGTCGAGTTTGCTGATATCTTCGAAGGTAAACATCAACTCTTTGATGGTATTGGCAAGTTCCGGATCGTTTTTCTCGATCAGTTCCAGTGTCGATTTGGTCGCTTTTTGCCCAAGTTTATTGAGTAGTTCCGCTACAGCTCTCGGACCGCCCACCTCAACTTTGTATGATGTGAGTGATTCGAGTTTGCTTTCAAGTACCGCCGAAACACGTTTGATAATTGCCGGGGAGATGTCACCCAGATTTGCCATACGTATTGTCACGTCAGCCCGAAGATTGTCATCAAAATAGGAGAGGGTCTCCGCTGCTGCGACAGGACTCATATGGGCGAGAATCAGCGCAATCGTCTGCGGATGCTCAGAGACAATAAAGTCGGCAAGCTGTTCCGGTTTGACCTTTGCCAGAAAGTTGAAGCTTTTGGACTCTCCCAGCTCTTTTGCAAGTCGATTGAGTATTTTTTGTGCGGTTTCCGGACCGAATGTCTTGAAAAGGATCTCTTTGGCATATTCAAGACCGCCGTTGACGATAAAGCTGTTAGATTGCATCAGTGCGAAAAACTCTTCCAATACAGCGGTAGCAATCGGCTTATCGACATTTTTAAGACGGGCGATTTCAGCTGAAAGAAGCGTAATAAGCTCAATGTCTAGGTTAGCAAAAATTCTGGCTGTGGTATCTTCACCCAGTTGCGTCAAAAAAATGGCGATTTTTTCACGCATTGTAAGCGATTCGAGAATCTCTTTTTGTTCCGGTGTCAGTTGTGTTTTTGTCGCCACGGTTACACCTCGTTTTCATCTTCGATAATCGACTTGATCAGTTTTGCGGTGTCTTCAGGGCTCTTTTCGATCTCTTGTCGAATTTTTTCAAGAATTACTTCGTGTTTGATATCTTCCTTGTCAAGTCCTTTGCCAAGTCCAAGTTCCTCTTCTGCACGTTTTTTCGCTTCGTTGTACTCTCTCAGTAGCTCATCCTCAGCACTCTCTTCTTCCAGTTCGCTCTCTGCGCCCGGAATCTCCTCTTCTTCTTTATACTCTTCCAGCATACGGCGTCCAAACGGTGCGATGACATTTTTATAAAAGATAAAGAGCAGGGCAAATGCAAAGAGATATTTGATGATCGGCAAAAACGGATTGATATACTGATCGGTAATCTGCTGTATTTTTCCGGAGATACCGCCGGGTTTTTGTGATGAGAGCGGGTTGAATTCGAAATTACTGACGGCGACTTCATCACCTCGTTTCGGGTTGAATCCGATACTGTTCTTGACAATCTGTTCGATCTGTGCGATTTCAGATTTATCCAGAGGCACGTAAACAGTCTTCTCTTCACCGGTTTTGGGGTCTTTTTCGATTTTATATTTTCCGTCTACAACAACTGCCGCGGTAATACGTTTGAGTGTTGCAAACTGTCCCTTGATATTGGTGACTTTTTTGGAGATTTCATAGTTGGTTGTTGTCGAACTCTTCTCATACTTTTCACCGGCGGGTTTATTCTTTTGGGTTCCCTCTACCGGGCCGATGTTGCTGATTGCACCCGGAACACCGCCGATTTCAGGAGGAACCGCACCTTCACGTTTCTCCTCGACACTCTGTTCACTGCGCACCACCGATTCAGGATCATAGTACTCGTCGACTACCTCTTTACGTTCAAAATCAAATTCCGCCGTCACTTTCGCGACGACCTTCTCTTTTCCGCCGAGAATCGGTGCAAGCACTTTTTCGATCTTCTTTTCGTAGGTGCGTTCGAACTCTTTTTTATATTTGACCTGTGCGGCGACAAGTTCGGGTGTAAATCCTTCAATTTCACTCTCTCCGAGCGGTTCACCGTTTTGATCGATCAGTTCGACATTTTCACTTTTGAGCTTGGGGACTGAAGCGGCAACGAGATTTTTGATTCCCTGAATCTGTTTGCTTGTCAGTTTCAACCCCTCTTTGAGGGTGATGACGACCGATGCGGTAGGTTCGGCTTTCTCTTCGACAAACACACTCTCTTTGGGAAGAGCGATATGCACCTGCGCATCCTTGATCGGTGTCAGTGCCATGATGGTACGGGAGAGTTCACCTTCGAGTGCGCGCAGGTATTTGATACGTTGCGCAAAATCGGTCTCTCCGAAATTGGTTTTATCGAAAAGTTCAAAACCTATTTTTCCTGTTTTGGGAATTCCCTGTGCGGCAATGGTAATACGCTCTTTGTAGACAACATCTTTGGGAACTTCGATCGTACCTTCATCTTTAATACGATAGGGGATATTGTCTTTTTCGAGTTGTTCTATTACGAGTGCCGAATCGGCAGGAGAGATATGATCAAAAAGGACACGGTAGTTGTCTTCGGATTTGCGATTACTGGTATATAGCACCAAAAAGACAAGAAATCCGATGACCGCAAGTGTCGACAAACCGATAATGATTTTTTGGCGCTTGCTAAGTTTGGTAAAAATATCGGAAATTTGCGCTATGAGTGTTTTGAAATCCATACTACCTCAGACATTGTTATAAAACTGTTTCCATCGCTTCGAAAAATTTTGTGTTTTGTTCCGGTGTACCGATCGTGATACGAATGCCGTTGAGCCCGTAACTGTGTAAATCTCTTATTATTATACCTTTTTTTAATAACATTTGTGCTATTTCGGAAGAGTTTTTGTCATTCCCAAAAAGTAAAGTAATAAAATTTGTATAACTTTCAATAAAATCTATTTTATTTTTTCGGGCAAACGCTTCGTACTTTTTCATCTCTTCGAAGTTGTTTTCGATTCCTTTTCTGACAAACGTTTCATCCTCCAAAGCAGCCTGCGCCGCCTTGAGCGAGAGGGTGGTGACGTTAAACGGCGGACGCATTTTATAGAGTGCCTGCATAATCTCCTCACCCGCAATGCCGTAGCCCACACGCATTCCCCCAAGACCGTACGATTTGGAAAAGGTTCCCAGATAGAGTGTATGCGGAAAGGTTTCGATTAACGCTTTTGGATCGATTTTTTTGCGCGGATCTTTTGCTGCGGCAAAATCCTGGTAGGCGCCGTCGACAACGACCATCGTATTGTCGTCGATTCTGGAGATGAAATCAAAAACATCATCTTTGTCGAGACACTCGCCCAGCGGATTGTTCGGCAGACATAAAAAGATGATGCCTACATCACCGTCTTTTTTATATTTTGCGTAGAGTTCATCGAGATTGTGTTGATGCGAAGCGGTTTTGATCACTTTTGCACCGACCTGTCTGGCGTAGATCTCATACATTGCAAAGGTCGTGCGTGCGGTCAGCACCTTTTTATGTTTGTTGGCTTTTGCACTGACGGCAAAAGAGATTACCTGGTCGCTTCCCGCACCGATGATCAGATTGGAGGTTTCGACATCGAATTTTTTTGCCAGTGCTGTTTTGAGATCGATCATACTGTCGTCGGGATACATATGTACCGTATGTACGTTTGCTTTGATCGCTTCGATCACTTTCGGACTCGTGCCGAAGGGGTTTTCATTTGATGCCAGTTTGATGATATTTTCAGGTGCGATACCGTATTCACGCATGACCAGTTCAATCGGTTTTCCCCCTTCATAGACTTTGATTGAGGCAAGTTGTCTGTTAAAACGCATCTGTTTCTCCTGCTACATAACTTCCGAGCCATTTGATCTCATTAGGGGAGTTTTGGATGACGTGCTGAATGTTCTCGTCATCGATATGTCCTTTGAAGTCGATGAAAAACATACTTTTGTATTTTTCATCCCTGAGTGGTCTGGATTCGATTTTTGTCAAGTTGATATTGTTGTCCTGAAAACTTTTCAGGAAATTGACCAGACTTCCCGGTTTGTTGTCCGTTTTTGCGATAATGGAGGTTTTATCGTTATTGCTGCGCCGGTTTTTGAAATCGCTTAGAATCAAAAAGCGTGTCTGATTGGCGAGGTTGTCTTCGATCTTTTCAAAATGGATTGGAAGTTTATAGAGTTTTGCCGCTATTGCCGAACAGATCGCCGCTCCCTCCGGATCCTCTTTCGCTTTTTTCGCGGCGGCGGAAGTAGAGTAGGTCGGAATGAACTCCACATCGAGCAGAAAGTGCTCTTCAAGAAAGTTTTTACATTGATTATACCCCTGCGGATGGGAATAGATGCGTTTGATCTCTTTGATATCTTCGGCAAGTGTCGCAAAAGAGTGGTGAATATCGACATAAAGTTCCGCGACGATTTTGGAATCATATTTGTTCAGACAGTCGATCGTCGTGCCTACGGCACCTTCTGTATTGTTTTCGATCGGCACGACACCGTATTTAGCCTCTTTGTTCTTGAGTACTTTGAAAACCGCTTCGATCGAATTGAGCGGCAGATAGTAGCTGAGCGCGCCGAAACGGCTCTCCGCCGCCTGATGCGAATAACTCCCCTCCGGTCCCAGATAGGCGATTTTCTCGGGAAGTTCGAGGTTCCTACTGACGGCGAAGATCTCCATATAGATTGCTTCAATCGCTTCGGGAGTGAGCGCACCTTTGTTCAGTCTGTTCAGACGCTCCAGAATCTCACGCTCTCTCTCCGGACGATAGATACTTGTACCGTCATTTTTTTTGAGTTCACCTACTTTTTTGACATATTCCATCCGCTGATTAAGCAGTTCCAGCAGTTGATTGTCGATTGCGTCGATCCCTTTGCGTAACTCTTCGAGTGTCATAGTTAATCCTTCAGGTAATCCTTTTCGAGCGCGATCATATCTTCGAAACTCTCCCGTCGTCTGATCAGCCGATCTTTACCGTCTTCGACGGCGACTTCGGCGACACGTCCTCTGGTGTTATAGTTGGAACTCATCGTTGCACAGTAGGCACCCGCACTGTGGATGACGAGCAGATCGTTGTGTCGTGTCAGCGGGAGTCGGATATTTTTGGCGAAAAAGTCGCCGCTTTCACATACCGGTCCCACAACATCGCATTCGGAGGTCTCTTCATCTTCTGCTTTGCCGATGATCTCTATTTTATGATAGGCGTTATACAAGGAGGGGCGGATGAGGTCGTTCATACCGCCGTCGACGATCACAAAACGTTTATCCCCGTTAGTTTTTTCGTAGAGCACCCGTGTCAGAAAATAGCCGCTGTTGGCGGTCAGAAACCGTCCGGGTTCGCACATGATCGTCACATCCAGTCCCGTGAGGGTAGAGAGAATCGCCTGCGCGTAATCATAAGGTTCGATCAAGGTTTCGTCATCATACCTTATTCCCAGACCGCCGCCGACGTCGAAAAATTTGATGTCGATATCGAGGGTTTGCAGACTGCGCACGAGATCGGCGACAATCGCACTTGCCTCTTTGATCGGCTCAAGTTGTGTCAATTGTGAGCCGATGTGAAAATGAATACCGACCGGATCAAGGAAATCGGAATTTTTGGCGAAAATATAGAGACGCTTTGCGGTATCGAGATCGACGCCGAATTTGTTTTCATGAAGTCCCGTGGAGATGTAGGGATGTGTTTGCGGATCGATATTGGGATTGACACGGATACTGATGCGCGCCTGTTTATTCAGTTCCGCCGCCTGAATTTCGACACGGTTGAGTTCCGCTTCACTTTCGACGTTGATCAGCAAAATATCTTTTTCGAGCGCCTCTTTGATCTCTTCATCTCGTTTCCCTACGCCGCTAAAGATAATTTTGTAGTTTGGCACACCGGCGTAGAGTGCACGTTTGACCTCTCCGATTGAAACACAGTCGCATCCCGCCCCGAGATTCGCGAAATGTTTGATGACTGACAGGTTGGAGTTGGCTTTGACCGCGTAGCAGATCAATGATTTTCTGGCGCGAAACGCCTCTTTGAGTCTGGTATACTGTTGTGCCAGATGATTGAAGTCGTACAGATACAACGGTGTATCGTATTTGTCCGCAAGTGCTTGAAATTCGATCATAAAGTACCTTGTTTTTGGGGTATTCTATCTAAAATTTTTTAAGATAGAGACAGGTTTTCAGCGGTACTTTCGATATATCAAGAAGGAAGCGAATGCAAGGATCAAAACAGGCACAATGATCCCGAATTCCGGCAAAATTGCACCGTTGGAAGCGATTTTTGTCATCGTGAAAATGATGCCCCAAAGTACGAGCGTTCCGAAAACGGCTACCGTGGTAAAGAGTGAAAGATTGGCTCCTCTGTGCTGGGCAGGGAAGAGGAAAAAGAGACCAAATACGACCAGGGGCGCAAAAAATGGATAGATTGTCATTCTGTATAGTCCGGCGCGAATTTTTTCAGTTTTTAGTCCCTGGTTTCCCAGAAGGTTGATGGCGAGAAAAGAGTCTTGAATCGTCAGCTTTGGACTGGTTTGAAACAGCGTGTCGATAATTTGCGGCGTAAAGCCGTAAAGCATTTTTTGCACGGGATAGGTTTTGATCTGTAACTTCGCGTCAGGGTTGTATTTGTGATCGGTTTTGGGAATTTCATAGACAGTGACGTTGTGTAACTCCCAGTGATTATTGACAAATTTACCCTCTTTGGCAAAAAACCACTTTTGCAACGTGATACCGTCGGTATGAAAAATTTTCATATCAGTTCCGGTGCGTGCATGCGGATCAAGTTTTTCGATATAGGCGTAATCGTTGCCAGATTTGATAAAGACCGAAGAGGTAACGGCGTTGACGGTACCTCTTCTTTTGATATTTGCCGCGGTTTCATGACTTTGGGTGAAATAGGGCAGGGTATTGAGGAATACATAAAAGAGGGTTAATCCGGTTGCAATCATTACAAAAGGTTTTGCGACCGCTTTTTTGCTGATACCGAGTGCATAAAGAGATACAAGTTCATTGGTTTTGATGATTTGCAGCATTGCAAGTAAAAGTGCGAATATCAGGGC
>WGAE01000273.1 GCA_015489185.1 Campylobacterales bacterium | reverse complement strand
GCGCATGATTTTTCGAAAAGGTGTTCGATAAAGGTGATAATTGCGTCAATACTTTCGGTCGCTTTGGGTTCGATATCGGCATCGGGTACGCCGATGGCGTGCATATCTTCTCTGTAGCGGCGGATATAGTGACGGACGATCTCTTCAAGCGTTTTGCCGGTTTCGTGCATCTTTTTGATGATTTTATCGTCGATATCGGTGAAGTTTCTAACAAAGGTTACATCATATCCCAGCACCGTCAGGGTACGGCGCAGCAGATCAAACGCGACGGCACTTCTTGCATGTCCAAGATGGGCATCGTCGTAGACAGTCGGTCCGCAGACGTAGATACGTACTTTGTTGTTTTCAAGCGGTTCGAAACGCTCTTTGGTTCTTGTAGCGGTGTTATAGATAAGCAACGAGAATATCCTTTAACTGAAATAGTATCGGTATCAAAATCGCTGTCCCGGCAATGAGCCGGAGGGCGTACGGATGTCTGATTATAGCAGAAAATCGTTCGTATCCAAAAGCTTTGATCGTCAGTACGAAGAGGACGAAACCGCTGAGCGAACTTGCCAGCGCGAGTCCCGCGGCACCCATCGGTTTGATCAAAACAAGTGAGAAGAGGATATTGACCCCCAGTGACCAGGCGGAGATACGGGCGGCTTCTTTTTGCCGGTGGGTGGCGTAGAGCCAGAGCGAAAAGATCTTCGCAATGCCAAACGGCAACAATCCCGCAAGGTACATCGCAAGTATCAGTGCGGTTTCATGGGTGTCCGTACGTGCAAAGGCGCCGCGCTCATATAAAAGCCATACGATCGGATCGCGCAGGATGATCCCCGTGGCGGTCGCAAGGGTCAGCAAGGCAGCAAGAAGCCAGAAGCTTTTGGTCAACATCTCCAGCGCCCGGCTTTCGTCACTGTTTTTGAGAAAACGGGTCACTTTCGGAAAGATCGCAACGGAGGTGGCGATCGCGAAGAGTGCCAGCGGAAACTGGAAAATACGATTGGCGTAGTAGAGGTAGCTGATGGAACCCGCGGCAAGAAAGGAGGCAAGCCATCCGTCGAGAAATGCGGAGATCTGCGCGGTCGAACTTCCGAGAACCGATGCGAAGAAGTTGGCATTGAAACGTTTACGTTCGGTTTCGATATGCCTTTTTTTGCGGTTTCGGTATTTGAATCCCCCGACAAGCAGCGGCAGAAGTGAATACTTTTTGACGGCGATCAGATGCACCAGAACCTGCAGCAGACCGCCCGCGATAACCCCGTAGCCCATATACCAGATGATCACGGAAGCAGGCAAGCCTTTTCCTGCCAGAAGCGCCGTAATCAATGCGACATTGAGCAATGCGGTCGCAAACGCGGTGGTTGCGAAGTGATTTTTGTACTGCAACAGTGACGCGAGAAAGGTGACGATGAAGATGAAAATGAGATAGTAAAACTCAAGTGCGACCAAAGGTGCGGCGGTTTTGATCGTCTGATCGTCAAATCCCCACGCGATCAGTTTTGTAAAGAGGGTATCAAAAAGGGTGACGGCTAACGCGAAAAGTATTAAAAAGAGCAGAAATCGGAGGAAAATCGTAACGGCAAAGACCCCCTTTTTGCGGCAATGAGTGAAAGAGGGAAGAAAGCTTTGCGAAAAGGCGCCCTCGGCAAAGATCCGGCGAAAGAGATTGGGAAGTTTGAAAGCGACGATAAAGATATCGGTATAGATATTTGCCCCCAGAATCGAAGCCTGGAGCATATCGCGCAGGAAGCCGAGGATGCGTGATGTCAAAATTCCGAAGCTGTTGGTAAAAATCGATCGAAACATCGGCAGACTCTCAGAGGGAACGTTTCTGTTTGACTTCCGCCTCTATCGAGACTTTGCTGTTTTGGGCACTGAATCGATCGCCCGGTTCGAGTGATTCGAGCGCGACGGTTTTGCCGTTTTTACTGATCTGCGCGAAGCCTCTTTGGTCACGTTTTGCGGGATCGTTGTTTTCGTACGCTTTCCGGAGTGCGGTCAGCGTTTGGGTTTTTTGATCGAGAATCCTGTCTCTT
>WGAE01000272.1 GCA_015489185.1 Campylobacterales bacterium | reverse complement strand
TATTTATGGAGTTTGTGTGTAGCGTGCACGTTGGGTGCACGTTAGTATCTTATACTTTTGTTTTTGAATTATTGAAAGGATTTAATATGAATAAAAGTTTTAAAAATCTGTTGATACACTCCGTATGGTTCGGGACGGTAGCGTTTCTGGCAGGATGTGGAGGGAGCAACGCACCCTCGTCGGGTATTACGTTGCAGGGAAATGTTGTCAAAGGAGCTGTTTCGGGCGCGACGATTGAACTGGTCGATGCAAACGGTACGGTGGTTAAACGGGCTGAAACCGATGGCGGTAAGTTCATACTCAAACAGATTGCATTGCAAAGTCGTTACTATATTTTAAAAAGTTTTGGCGGACATTATAAGGATGAAGCGACGGGGCAGGAGGTGACGGTTCCCAAAGAGAAGGGATTGGAAACATTTTTGACCAAAGAGGAGATCACACAGATAGCATCTTCGGATCAACCGGTTTTGCTGACTCCGGAAACGACGGTCTATACAGAACTTGTGAAGGCAAAGTTGCAGCAAAATGATCCGCAAACGGCGGAGAAAGAGGCGGAAAAGATTATTTACGATTTTTTGATCAAAGACTCTTCGCCGATGCCCGGATTATCCGGTGACAAATTTACAAAAAGCGGTGATCTGACAAAAGCGATTCCATCAAATAGTACCGAAGCATTTGCGAAAAATCGTGCGATTGCTTATTCGACAATGGTCAGAGAACTGGGTGTCGCGCCGGAACGTGTGTTTGATATTTTATCTGCGTTGGGTGACGATTTGAAAGACGGCAAAGCGGATGGCGTCGAACTGGAAGGTAAAACAGTCAAAATTCCGCAGGAGTATGCTCTGGCGCGTATGAAGTTGTTTCAGGAGACGACATCCAAATTGCGTGACGGAAATTTGACAGAGGCGCAGATAGCGGAACTTGAAAAGATGGGCTTTAATGTAACGGCGATACAAAACGATAAAACGCAAAAGGAACAAAAACTCTCTGCACAGATGCAGCGTTATCTGGCATCCGACACTTTACCGTCGTTGCATATTTTGCCTGTTCTTTCCGATGAAGACGGTAATCCGAACGATGCTCAGGCGACCTACACACTGGGTGCCTACGAAGATGTAAATGTGACAATCGAGACGCCAGACGGTTCGTGGATTACGCCGATGTGGCGTTATAACCGGCTTGCGTTGCCTCCGGTTATCAAAGCCAAACGTGGGATGTTGATGAAGTTGCATTTTCAAAATCATCTGCAGGCGGATTCGACGATTCACTGGCACGGGTTCAAAATTCCCGCAGTGATGGACGGAGGTCCGGATATTCCTGTCGCACCGGGTACGCAAAAACTCTATACTTTTACGATGCAACAGCCGGCGGCACCGCTTTGGTTCCACCCCCATCCCGATATGCAGACAGGAAAACAGGTTTATATGGGGCTTGCGGGGGTCTTTTTGCTGGAGGATAACATTTCCAGACAGCTTGAAGCCGACAAAGCGTTGCCTTCGGGCGAACGGGATGTGGTTTTGCTGGTGCAGGACAGAAGGTTTGCACCGAAACAAAACGGTATAAGAACATTGCAGTATAAAACGATGGAGATGGATAGCGACGGGATGCTGGGAGATGTTGTTTTGGTCAACGGATCGGTTGTTCCGAAACTGGAAGTCGGTACGGCGAAATATCGTCTGCGTCTTTACAATGTTTCCAATGCCAGAACGTACGATTTTGCATTTTCGGACAATCGTAAATTTACGATCGTCGCGACAGACGGCGGTTTGCTCGAAAAGCCTGTTGAAGTGGATCATATACGGCTGGGGGCTGCTGAACGTGTAGAGCTGGTCGTCGACTTTTCGGAAGATAGCGTACCGTCGAAAGTGCTGCTTGTAAGCAGACCGTCAAAAGGCGATATGATGGGTATGATGAACGGTATGGGCAATATGAATGGTGGTATGCAGGGCGGCAATATGAGTGGCGGTTCAGGTAACATGAACGGCGGTATGGGAAATATGAACGGCGGTGACGGAATGTCCGGCGGCGGCATGCAGGGCATGGGAGGTATGAACGGTCATGATACCGATACAAACAACGGTGTAATGGGAAGTATGCCGGGAATGGCAGGTTCCGGGGAAGGCTTGGTGGTTATGCGATTTGATATCACACAAACGGTGCAGGATGATGTGACGCTTTATACACAGTTACCTCAGGAAGCGGAGATCTCTAACCGTCTTCAGGCAAAAGATGCCGTGAATTTCGGTCATGAAAGAGAGTTTGTTATGTCGATGCTTCACGGTGGAATGGGCAATATGGGAAGCGGCAACATGAACGGTAACGGCGGAGGTATGAATATGCGTTTTGTCATCAACGGGAAACTTTTCGATATCAACCGTGTCGATGAGTATGTCAGTGCCAATACCGTTGAAATCTGGAATATCAGAAATATGTCTCCGATGGCGCATCCGTTTCATGCACATGCGACGCAGTATCAGATTTTGGACAGAAACGGTGTGCCTGCTTCGGGTGTCGATCTGGGATGGAAAGATACATTTCTCGTGCAACCGGGCGAGAGTGTCAGAGTCATTGCCAAATTTGAAGAGGTCAATCAGGGAGACTATATGTACCATTGTCACATCCTCGAACATGAAGATGCCGGAATGATGGGCTATTTTCGTGTCGGACCGACCGGTAACGTCGGCAACTAATCTTTTACGCCCTTTAGAGGAAGAAGATCGCTTCTTCCTCGCTTTCTATACACACTTTGTACACACATCTATACTATAATCTTTTAGAACAAAATCAATCTCAGGACTTCATGATGTTTGACCAAACGGCTTGCAAAAGGAAAAAAGCGATTTTCGGATTGTTATTATCAGTCTGGGGTGTATCTGTTTTATATGGTATGCAGAGTATTTCAGCAGATCAGGGGTTGGCGACACTGATCGCCGGCTCTTTTACGGCGGGACTCTTTTTGACATTTACGCCGTGTGTATTGCCGATGGTGCCGATTTTGTCGAGTATTATTGTCGGGCAGGGAAAGGGGATTACGAAGCGTCGGGCGTTTTTTCTGTCACTTTCCTATGTGCTCGGTACGGCGGTCACGTATGCGGCGATGGGTGCGCTGGCAGGAGCAACGGGTGAACAGCTGCAATCCTATTTCGAAAACAGATGGGTGATCGGGTTGGTAAGTCTGCTCTTTGGGGCAATGGCGCTTTCGATGTTCGGGCTTTTTACTATCCAATTACCTGCCTCGCTGCAATCGAAACTAAGCAGTGCTTCGGGCGATATCAAAGGCGGCAAAGTAGCGACGGTGTTTTTGCTCGGGCTCATCTCCGCACTGATTATCGGTGCGTGTGTTTCGCCGATTTTGATCGCATTTCTGGGGGTGGCGATTGCCAAAGGTTCGGCGTGGCTGGGTGCGGTGACGATGTTCTTTATGGCGCTCGGTATGGGTGTGCCGCTGCTGGTTATCGGGGTGGGTATGGGGCAATTGTTGCCCAAAGCGGGTGCATGGATGGATTTGGTCAAACATCTGTTCGGTGTGTTGTTGCTGGCGACGGCACTCTACTTTTTTAACGAACTCTCTTTGCTTCCGCCGTTACTGGTCTGGGGAATGTTTGCGGTAGTGCTCAGTGTCTATCTGGGTGCGTTTGAACCGCTGGAAAAGGGGCATACCGGATGGTTGACGTTTCGAAAAGGTGTGGGGATTGTGCTTTTTATCTGGGGGCTTTTATGGATGATAGGGGGTATCTCCGGACGGGAAGATTTTTTGCATCCGTTCCCGACCGCCCCGGCGCTGGTGCAACGGTCAACGGATACGCACAATGTCGTGTCAAATAGCATGCCTTTTGAAGAGGTCGATTCGCTTCAGACACTGCAAAAAAAGCTTCATGAAGCGCGACAATCCCGTAAAATGGCGATTCTCTTTTTTTCAAACGACTTTTGCGGTTCATGTAAAAAGTACAAAGCGATTACTTTCAAAGATCCCGCTGTCAGAGAGATATTGCAAAGAGAGTATGTAGCGTTACATATCAATATGACCGACAAATCGGATGAAAAACGCCAGGAGATTCGCCGAAAGTTCCATGTTTTCGGACCGCCGACGTTTATCTTTTTTAACAGGGAAGGAAAGGAGATCGAAGGGAATCGCATCTACGGTTACCAAAGCCCGGAGGAGTTCTACGATATGTTGGAGATGATGGCGGAGTAAGATGTTCGCAGGCGCTTTGATGGTATACTGTCATTAAATGTCGAAAAAGGGGTTTTATGAAGCTGAGAGAACTCTATGCGATACTCGATGAACTGAGTCCGTTCGAGATGCAGGATAGCTGGGATAACAGCGGTTTGATTCTGGGAGAGATGGATCAAAAGATCGGTACGATCTATCTGAGTCTCGATATCGAAGCGGAGATGATTGCGAAACTGGAGCCCGGAAGTGTGTTGATCGTGCACCATCCGCTGATCTTCAAAGGGCTTAAGCAAGTCGATTTTAGGAAATATCCTTCCAATATTCTGCGTGAAGCAATCAAAAAGGATATTGCGATCATCGCGATGCATACCAACTATGATCAGACACATTTGAATCGTTATGTGCTCGAAGAGGTGCTCGGTTATGAAACCGAAGAGGTGGAGGGGTATCTTGCCTATTTTCGTGTCGAAAAACCTTTTGAAATATTTGCCGCAGAAGTGGGAGAGAAGCTGGGACTTTCGGTGATACGGACGGTTGCGGGGTGCGATTTCGTATCGCGTGCGGCGCTTTGTACCGGAGCGGGGGCGAGTCTGCTGCCTGAGCTTCGGGCGGACTGCCTGCTGACGGGTGATATAAAATACCATGAAGCACTGGCGGCAAAAGAGGAGGGTAAAGCGCTCATCGACATCGGGCACTACGAAAGCGAGCGCTATTTCGCGGTGTCACTGCGAAGAGAGTTGCAAAATAAGGGTTTAAATGGTATAATCGCGAATTCCAAGAATCCATTTCGCTACATCAAAGGATAAGCAGACAATGAATCCATACATCGAACAGCTTGTAAAACTGGCGCAGATTGATAAAGAGATCGATGCGTTTGAGCCCAAAATCGCACAGATCCGATCCGGACTGGACGCCAAACTTCAGGCGAAAAAAAATCTTGAAAATCAGATTGCGCAGTATGAAGAAGAGTTGGCGGATATCGAACAAAAGCGCCGCAAAAACGAGATGCACCTTGCGGAGCTGAACGAGAAACTCAAATCGTTCGATCAAAAGAGTGCGGCGATCAAAAGTGAAAAAGAGCTCAAAGCGTTGCAACTCGAAGAGGAGATTGCCAAGGAACAGGTAGCGTTTGCCAACGAAGAGATCGAGAGACTTGAGAAACTGGCGGATCAGAAAAAAGAGATGATCGAAGAGGCGAAAGCGAAAATCGACGCGTTGCAGGAGGAGATCGACGCACTTGAAAAAGAGACCGAAGCGAAGGTCGCGGAGATCGAGCAGGAGCGCCTGAAGATTTTCGAAGAGAAACAGAAACTGCTTTCCGAGATGAATCAAAATATCATCGTTTATTATGAGAAAATCAGACGATGGGCGAAAAATACGGCAGTTGTTCCGGTACGCAAACAGGCGTGTTACGGGTGTTATATGCGTATTAACGACCATACGTACGCCAATGTGATCAAAGGGGAAGAGATCACTTCATGTCCGCACTGCGGCAGAATCCTCTATCTGGAATCTCAGTTCAAAAACGAAGAGGAAGAGGCTGAGGAGAGCGCGAGCCTCTAAGCGCACTTTACGGTGTTTGCCTTTTTTTATCTGCTGATCGGGGCGGCGCTTTATGTTATTGCCGTCCCTTTTTTACTGCTGCTGATTTTCTATCCTAAATATCGTCGTTCCGTACCCGCACGTTTTTTTCTGTGGCGTAATCCGCCGTTTCAGGAGAGGCGTCTGTGGTTTCATGCCTGTTCATTCGGAGAGGTCAAAGCGCTTGAAGCGGTCGTTGCAATGCTGGATGAACCGGTCAATGTTACGGTCGTGACCGATACGGGTTATGAGGCGGCGGGAGAGATTGCCGCGGAGCGACGGTTTCTTCCTTTTGAGATTTTTTTACCCTTCTGGATCAGACCGCAAAAAGCGCTGGTGGTACTCGAAGCGGAGTTGTGGTATATGCTCTTTTATACGGCGAAGAAGCGGGGAATGCCCGTTTTTTTGCTCAACGCACGCATTTCGGATCGCTCATATCGACGTTATCTGTTTTTTCGTCGTTTTTACCGGCGTATCTTTGAAAATATCGATATCGTCTTCGCTCAGAGCCAAAAAGATAAAAAGCGTCTGGAGGCGTTGGGTGCCAAAAGGGTGGAGGTGACGGGAAATATCAAAGCGTACCGTCCACTCAAACCGAAAATGCAGTTGCCCAAACCAGAGGGGGAAACCGTTGTGCTGGCAAGTACCCATGAAAAGGAAGAGGCGCTGTTGCTCTCACATTTGCGGTTATATCAAGGGCGTAGGGTGATTGTCGTGCCGAGACATCCTGAGCGTTTTGAGGCGGTAGGGCAGTTGTTGGAAAAGATCGCTGCACAGAAGGGGTTGTCTTTTGCCAGATTCAGTCAGGATGCAACACTGACGCAGGATATCGTACTTGTCGATAAAATGGGAGTATTGGTAGATATCTATGCCATAGCGGATGTGGTCGTACTGGGAGGCTCTTTTATCGACGGTATCGG
>WGAE01000271.1 GCA_015489185.1 Campylobacterales bacterium | reverse complement strand
TGAAAATTCTCAAAAAGGCGCGCAAAGAGAATAATGCGACGCCTCATGAAGAGTCTGCCGATGAGGAGACTATCGGAGAGTGATTTCGCTTTTGGTCAGGATCGATACGATCTCTTCCGCGAGGAGGTGTAGAAAGTTTTCGGCTTTCGGCCTTTTGGCGATTGTGACGATTTTCGCGTCATCGTAGCGTTTTTTGAGTTGGCGTTTGAGTTTGAAAAGATTGGTGATTTTATCGACCAAAACGCCTTGAATCTGCGGCATCGACGCGACATAGACTTTCCCCTCCGCAAACTCCGCAAGTCTCTTTTTATCGATTCCCCTGTTTTTCGCAACATCTGAGAGAAAATTTTCGTAGCTGGGTTTGAGCAGCACATTTTCCAGATATTGTTTATTCTCCTTCGTCATTTCTTTGAGCAGAGAGAGCGGTTGCTTGAATTTTCCCGCGGTGATCGTATCCTCTTTGACACCCACTTTCTGCGCCAGTTTGCTGAGATTGTAGTGGGGCATGATGACACCGATTGAGCCGACAATTGCGTTTTTGTTGGCGTAGATCGGTTTGATTGCAGAAGCGATATAGTAAGCCCCGCTTGCCGCCATATCGTCAATGTACATCGTTACCGGCATGGTTTTGTTCAGGTCGCGAAGATAAGCGGCGAACTCCTGCGATGCCGTCGGTGATCCGCCGGGAGAAGAGACATCGACCAGCAAGGCTTTGAAACTTTTCTCTTTTTTGATCTTCTCGATCTCATCGATCAGGTGTTCGATATACTTCGGTGTGATTTGCTGATCGATATGCAGCAGTGCGATTTTTGGGGTGTTTCCGACATCTGTAAAGGGGTTTTTGAGGTGAAAGAAGTTCATGAAGACCGCCGCCAGAAAAACAATCTCCGCAATCACGATCAAAATAAATCCGAACTGTTTGATTTTAGCGATGCCGATCTCTTTTTGCAACTTTTTGATTTGCAGATCTTTAGGATCCATTTTACCCGTCCTTTCTGAATATATAATTGAAGCTTCTAAAAAACTGTTTATTGAACGAAAGCTTTATCATTTGCGCATCCCAACCGAACGATTGCCGAAGGCAAAAAAAGTGCACCCAACCCCGAAGGGGCGCTTGCGTTTGCACTTTTTAGTTCGGTTTTGATGCGTTCGCGAAGCGACAAATGATAACTTGCTTGAGTGAAATAAACAGTTTTTTAGAGAACACAATTAAAATATAACATAAAACTAATAATATAAAGTCAACAGCATAAACGGTCGATAATGAAAAGCGGGATTTAAAATATTAAAATAGAATTAAAAAAATTATGATAATATCAAATAAAGAAAAAATTGAAGGAGTGTTCATGTACAAGAAATGGTTTTACGGTTTGGGGATAGGTGTGGCGCTGACATTTGGAGGGTGTGGTAACAGTCACGCACCTGTCTCCGATACCGATGTGGCGAATAAGTTTGTACAGAGTCTTCGTACACAGGTTTCCGGCATTGTCGATCTGGACAAAAACGGTACCCAAAGCGCTTTTTTGGATATGGAAGCCGAAAAATGGACCCGTCAGCTTAAAGATGTGGTGTTGAACGCTTCGCTTGCCGGGAAGTACGTTGCGGCGTTGCTGGATACGATCGGTACCGCACAGGAAAATGATACTGAACAGGGAGTAAAAGAGAATGTAGAGCAGGGCAGAACAGTTCATGTGACGTATCAGGCGGTACCGAAGCCGCACTGGGAGTATCGTATCACCGTGGCGTCCGGCAACCCTACGCCGTGGGAAGGAAATGTGACACTTCCGCAGAACCTCTCTTCCGATACGATCAAATCGCTGCAACCGGGACAAAAGCTTGCGTTGACGATCTCCGGAAAAGTTCCGCTTTATAAAGCGGAGGAGCACAAACCAGGCGCGCAGGATCTTGATCTTGCGGTAGAGATTGAACAGAAAACCGCAAATATCCGACGCTATACGTTACAAAATCTTGCTTTACAAAACGGGAATGCCTATGCTAAAATCAGTGATCTGCAATTTAACCTCAACCAGACTAACGGGAAAAATATCGTGACACTGACAGGTCTGAAGCTTGCTATGCATGCCGGAGATTTTCGTTACAACGGGCAACTGCGTGTGACGGAGTATCAGGAGAACAGTACATACGATAAAAACGAAGGATTATTGCCTTCGAAAATGATTTTCGAGGGTAAACTGGAAGATAGTGCAAAACAGGCAAGTATCGATGGAAACTTTAGCGTCGACTGGCTGGATGCAAAAACAGTTGATCTTCAAAGCAGTGAAGAGGGACACTACAAAATGACGTTGAGCGGTCTGCTTAAACGTTCCCAATTGCCGGATACACAGGTGACGTTAACATATAACGATCCGCTTATGGGAAGTGCGAAAACGATTATCTTCGATTATGCGTACGATCAGACACACGTCACGGCAAAAGGTGTGTTCGACAAGGCGATGGAAAACGGCACGATCGATTTCAGCGCAAATGACGGTATTACGGCACAGGTGAAAGTGGTCAACGGCGATGTCGTTTACGGTACGGATAGTTATATCGCGCGTTACGGCAAAAAGATTGGACATCTCGAAAAACGTTCCGGTGTCCCCGTGATCGTCTACAAAGACGGCACTTTCGAATCGTTGCAATGAGTTCATGAAGTATCTTCTTCCGCTTTTGGTGTCGCTTGCGACACTCAAAGCGGATGTTTTACACTTCTTCGATCCGCTT
>WGAE01000270.1 GCA_015489185.1 Campylobacterales bacterium | reverse complement strand
CTTCAATCTCTTTTTGCAAAGCGTCGGCAAGTTCGGGTTTGGATCGGTAGTTGATCCAGACTTTAAGTCCGTAATCCGCAAGTACACGCGCAATCTCTTTTCCGATACCTCTGCTCGCACCGGTAATTAAAACATTTTTTCCGCTGAATTCCATAGTAATCCTTTATTTCAATTTATAACATGATATTGTAAAATCAATAAAATTATTACAATATGTCCAGTGCGAAACGGAGGGAAAAGATGCAAAAGATATTTCTACTTATATGGTTACTTTTTACAGTTTCAGGGTTTGCAAAAGATTTTTCGTTTCATGATCTTGACGGCAAAAAAATCACCGTTGAAAATATAGAAGGGAATCTGCTTTTTAAAGATGCACATTACGCAAATAAACCGGTACTGGTTTTTTTCTTCGGAACACGTTGTCCTTTTTGTGAACAGGAGATTCCTTATGTGAACAAACTGTTTAAAAAGGGCAAGATCAACGTTATCGGTGTACAGGCACAAATCACGATTGACGATGAGAGACTTGAAGAGTTTGCCAATGAAGAGGATATGGATTTTCCGATTCTTCGGATGAGAGACGGAAACAGATTTGTACGTTATCTGAAAAAGCGTGGAATGTGGATCGGCGGGGTACCGTACTATATCTGGATAGACAAGTACGGTAACCTCGAACCGGTCGATCTTGATACCGTCCGAGAACGCCTTGAGTTTTAGATCAGCGGTTCGTCCATCTCTTCAGGGATGGGCAGATTCATCAGCTTCAGTACGGTCGGAGCGATATTGTTCAAACCGCCGTCTTTGACCTCCTTGACATCCGGTGCCATCACAAAGCAAAAGACATCGTAAAGGGTGTGGTTGGTCAATACCTTGCCGGAAGGATCACGCATCTCTTCACAGTTTCCGTGATCACTGGTCAAAACAAGTCTGTAATCTTCCTCTTTGGCAACCTGAATAATCTGATCGAGTTCATGATCAACCGTTTCAACCGCTTTGATTGCCGCTTCGAGATTTCCGGTGTGTCCTACCATATCGCCGTTTGCGAAGTTGACGACAATAAAGTCATATCCCTCTTTCATCGCTTTGCGTACATTTTCGCCTACTTCAGGAGCACTCATTTCCGGTTTCAGATCGTACGTTTTGACCTGCGGACTTGGTACAAGTACTCGTGTTTCGTTGATGAACGGTTCTTCAACGCCGCCGTTGAAAAAGAAAGTAACATGTGCATATTTTTCTGTTTCGGAAGTGTGGAACTGATTGAGCCCTGCGTCACTGATCACTTTTGCAAGTACATTATCAGGTAACTCCTCTTTGAAAAGCACCGGATAATCGAAGTCTTTACTGTATTCTGTCATTGTGACGACATTGACCTGAATCGGCTTACGCTCGAACTGATTGAAATTGGGATTACCGATCGCATCGGTGATTTCACGCATTCTGTCGCTTCTGAAGTTCGCGAAAATCACACCGTCACCGTTTTCCATCCCCATGTAGCCGTTAAATGCGGCAGGTTCAATAAACTCGTCGGTAATCTCTTGTTCATACTGTGCACGTACATATGCTTCCGGACTCAGCTCCGATTTTGGATATGCCTGAACGATCGCTTTGTAACCGCGCTCGACACGTTCCCAGCGCTTGTCCCTGTCCATCGTGTAAAAACGTCCGCTGATCGAAGCGATGAAAATATTTTTGTCAAGAATCGTTTCGATATCTTTGAGATATTCGGGTGCGGAAGTAGGACTGACATCACGCCCGTCGGTGATCAGGTGAAGTGCGACTTTTTTCCCTTTTGCGGCGGCAATCTGTGCCAGTGCTTTGATGTGGTCGATATGAGAATGTACACCACCGTCGCTCATCAACCCGATTACATGAACTGTTTTCGACTTATCGAGCAGTTTGTTCAAGACGGGATTTTGCGCAAGTGTACCGTCTTCAACCGCCTTGGATATTTTGACCAGGTTCTGATACAATACCCGTCCGCTGCCGATTGTCATATGTCCCACTTCGGAGTTACCCATTTGTCCTTCCGGAAGCCCCACGGAGAGACCGGAAGTTTTGATCATACCGTGCGGCACTTCGTTGATGAGATACTCGTATGCTTTCTTTTTTGCCTGACAAAACGCATTATCGGTACAGCTTTCACGATAGCCGATACCGTCGGTAATGATGAGTAAAACTTTGTTTGTTTCCATATAAAAAAAATTCCCTAATTTTAATAAATAATGTGCTAGAAAACTGATTTTACTAAAATAGCCTTGTAATTTTTTTAAGGACTGACATGCTTTATCTGATTTACCACTATCTGCATATCAATCTATTTCAATACATCACAGTCCGTGCAGGTATATCGTTCTTTATCGGTTTCTTATTAACCCTGTGGCTGATGCCGCGTTATATTCGTTGGGCGAGGAAGAAGAAAGCGAGTCAACCTATTTACCAGTATGCGCCCGAGAGTCATCAGACAAAAGCGTCGACGCCGACGATGGGGGGTATCGTTTTTATTACGTCGACACTGATCGCCGCACTCATTACGATTCGTTTTGACAATCTTTATGCGATGGGCGGTATTTTGACAATTGTACTTTTTGCGTTGATCGGGCTTAAAGATGATCTTTCCAAAATCAAAGGTGGAAAAAATGAAGCAGGCTTGACATCACGATCGAAACTGCTATTGCAGATTTTGATGGGAGGAATCGTCTCCCTCTATCTTTACCAAAGTGGTTTTTTGACACAGTTATATATTCCGTTTTATAAATATCCGCTTTTTGATATGCACGCGTTTGCAGTGGTTTTTTGGATTTTTGTTTTTGTCGCCACGTCCAACGCGGTCAATCTAACCGACGGGCTGGACGGGTTGGCGACGGTTCCTTCAATGTTCTCGATTATGAGTTTAAGTGTATTTGTTTATGTGATGGGACATGCGGGTTTGAGTGAATATTTGCTGGTACCTAATATCAAAGGAGTCGGGGAGCTTTCGATTGTCGCGACCGGGCTGGTCGGATCGCTGATCGGGTTTTTATGGTATAACTGTCATCCGGCAGAAATTTTTATGGGAGACAGCGGTAGTTTGAGCCTGGGAGGATTTATCTCTTATATGGCGATTGTGACCAAAAATGAGATCTTGCTGTTGTTAATAGGTTTTGTCTTTGTCATGGAAACGGTTTCGGTTATTCTACAGGTAGGCAGTTACAAAGCGCGTAAAAAAAGGGTTTTTCGTATGGCGCCTATTCATCATCATTTTGAGTTGAAAGGGTGGGCGGAAAACAAGATTATCGTTCGGTTTTGGATTATGGCGTTGATTTCCAATCTTTTGGCACTTATTACGTTAAAGATTCGCTGATGTTGACACTTTTCGGATACGGAATTACGACCAAAGCCATCGCAAAAAAGTTTGGGAATTGTCGTATTTTCGACGACAAGTTCAGCGCGGTGACGTTTGATAAATATGGAAACGAATTTCTTGCCAGTGAGCTTTTCGATCCAGATAAAAGTATCTTAGAAGTGACCAGCCCCGGTATTCCTCCCTCTCATGAACTGATCAAAAAAGCCAAAAATCTGGTCAGTGAATATGATCTCTTTGCGACCCATATGCCTTATAGCATCTGGATTACCGGAACGAACGGCAAAACAACGACGACGGATATGCTCGGACATCTGCTCGCGCACCGTGGCGCCGTTACCGGAGGCAATATCGGTACACCGCTTGCCACGCTGGATGATACCGCGCCGATGTGGATTCTGGAGACAAGTTCGTTTACGCTGCACTATACCAATATTGCCGAGCCTAACATCTATGTCATTTTACCTATTACTCCGGATCATATTAGCTGGCACGGTAGTTTCGAGGCGTATGAGGCAGCGAAACTCAAACCGCTTGCTTTAATGAAGGAGGGGGAGGTTGTCATACTTCCCGCAAAGTATGCCCATATTCCCACAAAAGCGATGAAAATTACGTATGAAACGGCAGAAGATTTGGCGAACTATTTTGGTATTTCGTTACCGAAGCTCCACTTTAAAGAGCCCTTTTTGACCGATGCTCTGCTGGCTCTGGGTGTCACTAAGATATTGTTTGATGAAATTGATTATGATCGTATCAACAGCTATAAGATCGGCAGACATCGACTTGAAACTTTTACGGATGCAAAAGGGAGAGTATGGATAAACGACTCCAAAGCGACCAATGCGGATGCGACCATTGCCGCTTTGCGCAGTTATCGGGAGCAGAAAATTCATTTGATTCTGGGAGGGGATGACAAAGGTGCGTCGCTTACACAACTTTTTGATGAGATTGCACAGATGGATGTGGAAGTTTATGCGATTGGAACCAACGCAAAACGTCTGGAAGCACTGAGTCAAGAAAGAGAGGTCCCGTTTCATATGGCAAAAACGCTTGAGAATGCGGTATTGCAAATAGACCGTCTTCATGATCAAAGTAGTATCGCATTACTCTCTCCGGCGGCGGCAAGTTTGGATCAATTTAGTTCCTATGCGGAAAGAGGAGAAAAATTTATTCGATTCGTTAACAATTTAAGTTGACTTTTAAATTTTTTTTGTATAATTTCAGCTCATTTCAGAATTGTGGCTGGATAGCTCAGTCGGTAGAGCAGGTGACTGAAAATCACCGTGTCGGCGGTTCGATTCCGTCTCCAGCCACCACCTCCTCAATCACATCTTCTTATCATCATTTTTCACGCCAAACCAAATATTTGCTGTGTTATAATCCAATGTAATTTTATTTCTTCTCAAAGGCTGTAATGTTATGCTACATCTTTCCAAACTCGATCCGTTTGAGGGATTGAGTGCATCACTCATCGAAGAGATCAATCAAGTAGGTACGATTCGCACCTATCGTAAAAATCAGCCCGCGATGTCCAGCGACGATACGCTTAACTATTTTTATGTTATCCTGACCGGACGGATCAAAGTGTACCAGTACAGTCCGCAGACAAATCGGGAACAGACACTTTATCTGCTGGGGCATGCGGATATGTTTGATGTGCTGACGGTGCTTGACGGAAAATATCATGAAGTGATGACGACAGCCCTGGATGATTCGGAAGTACTTGAGCTTCCCGTAGAAAAAGTGCGAGAATGGATTGATACCAATCCCGCATTCAATCGTGTCTTCTTTCCTTATATGGCGAAACAGATGCGTCAGATTGAGAGTCTCGCTACCGATTTGTCACTGTATGATACCTCGACCCGTTTGATGAAGCTGATTTTGAAAAATCTTGATATTAAAAACCCCGTTTCCAACCTGGGATTGATCCACAAGCTGCCTCATGAAGAGCTTGCTTCGATGATCGGCAGTGTCAGACACGTAGTTAACAGACATCTTCAGCAGTTGAAAAAAGAGGGAATCGTTGATATTGAACATAAACGGCTAGCAGTTAACGATGTGGAAAAATTACTCAAAAAGGTTGAAGTTGAATATTGATGCTTATCTTCTCGAAGATATCGAAAACCCTGAACACCCCTCCGATTTTATCCCCGGTGACGGTTATACAGTTTTGATTTTACGATTGCCTGAAGTAAGAAAAGAAGGCATTGCACTGCATTCACATGCATTTGTCATCGAAGGTGAAAACTGTTTTTGTTATAACAGAGACACCAAAAAACTTGAAAAGATCGGTTCATTTCATGAACTTAACGTGCTATTGGATCAAAAGACAGAAAAATTGATTAAAGATATTCAACGCTATCACTATGCAATTGAGCAACTGGAAGAGTCGCTTTATGAAGAGAATCTCTCCGATATGTTTATGCAGAAGTGGATGCGTTATAAAAAGGATGTTTCGCTGATTCATCGTTTGATGTTTCATGCCGCACTCTCTTTTGAACTCTTTTTGACCCATCATAAACATAAACATTATGCTGCATTCGAAGAGCTTGCATACGCCGATTTGTATGAACATATGGTACGTATCCGCGACCTGGCAAAAGCGGCGATGGAGAAACTGGACAACCTCTATGATTTTTATCGTGCGAAAGTAGATGAACGGATGAATAAAAATGTCTACTATCTGACGATCATTTCAGGTATCTTTATGCCGTTGACGTTAGTGACCGGATTTTTCGGTATGAATACCGGCGGATTGATCTGGACGGAAGATCCTCATGGTACAATGAAAGTCATATTGCTTTCTCTCTTCCTTGAACTCCTGTTTATACTTCCTTTTTTATATATCAATATGAAAAAAATCAAGAAATTTCAACCGAAAATATAAAAATTGCTACCTAGGTAGCAGAACATTTGAGTGAATTAGACTAAAATTTTGACATCGAAAAAAATTTACGATGAAGGATGGAAAAATGAAAAGACTAATTCTCTCAGTTGCAACAGCTGCACTGCTTTGCAGCGGTTCTCTGGCAGCAAAAACTTCTGCTGAAGTGTCACAAAATGCGGTGACAAAAGCTAAAAGTGACGCTAAAAACAGTCAGGTACATGTCATTAAAGGTGCTGTGGAAGCGGTAGCGCTGACACAAAAAGTTTTGGTAGATTTGGATAAAAAAGATACCAAAAGCGCGATCAAAGATCTCGAAGATGCGATCGGTAAACTTGAAGTGGTACTTGCGGCGGAAAAAGCGCCCAAATTCTTACCGGTAGATGTTGTAATGACCGCGACGGAGTATGTCGGAGATACCGACAAAATCAAAAAAACACTTGATACGGTCAAAGATTTGTTGGATGACGGCAAAGTACAGGAAGCACGAGTATTGCTAAATACACTGCAAAGTGAAATCGATTTGATTACTGTCAACCTACCGGTAGCGACATATCCCGATGCGTTGAAACTTGCAGCGAAATATCTGCATAACAATCAAGTCGATAAAGCAAGAGCGGTGTTGACAACCGCACTGAGTACGCTCGTGCAGGATGTTGTTGTCGTGCCGATTCCTGTCGTCAAAGCGCAGGCATTGATTGTAGCGGCGAGTAAAATTGCCAAAGAGGACAAAGAGCAGGCGCTCAAACATCTGGCGCAGGCAAAAGAGGAGCTGAAAAAAGCGAAGATACTGGGCTATGTAAGTAAAAGCGATGTGACTTACAAAGATCTTGAAAAAATGATCGAAAAGACCGAAAAAGAGATCAAAGGCAAAAACAAAGCCGAAAAACTGTTTGAAGAGTTGATCCGAAAAATCAAATCCTTCAAAGAGAAGATATAACGAAGGATAAATCATGACATTTGTCAGTATGGTCTTCGATGAGGAGACAATCAAACGTTTCAGTACCCAGACGATTGTTGCCGGTGTATTGATGTTGATTGTCGGAGCGATCGGTATTTTCGCTCCGACAATTATGTCGCTGGTTGTGGTGACGTTTCTGGGGTGGCTCTTTTTGGTCAGTGCTGCGGTGCAGGGGTATATTACCTGGAAAACGTATCGTAAATCGTTCAGTGCGTGGCTGAAGCCGGTACTTTCCCTGATTGTCGGAATACTCTTTTTTGTCTTTCCGATGGAAGGGATTGCCGCGGTAGCGCTGTTGCTTTCGGCATATCTGCTGGTTGATGCTTTTTCAAGTTTCGGTTTTGCGATGGATTATAAACCCAATAAAGGGTGGTGGATTTTGATCGTCAATGCGATCGTTTCGATTCTGCTTGCCGTGCTGATCATGATCGGCTGGCCCGTCAGCTCGATTTTCTGGGTCGGTCTGTATGCTGCGGTGAGTCTCTTTTTTGACGGTGTAGCACTGGTGACACTCGGAGCGGGTGCGAAAAAATTGCTTAAAGAAGCAAAATCGTAGGAGGAAAGTATGGCTGTAGTCGGAGCACATAAAATCGAGGAGCTTTTCAAAAAAGCTGCCTCGTTACGGATTCATAAGAACAAGGTTAAAGAGATCAGCGATATTATCGATCAGAAGTTCCATGATCTCCTGCTGGTCGGTCAGGCGAACGCTAAATATAACGGACGGGATGTTATCTGGTATAGTGACTTACCGTTGACAAAAGCGTTTCGTGAATCGATGCAAAAGTTCAAAGAGATCGATCAGGAACTCGATACCAAAGAGGTACTTGAACATATTAAAACATTGCCGCCGCTTTATACTCTGGAAGCGGAACTGGAAGAGAAGCTGACAGATATTGTCGGTACATTGTTTTATATTCTTGCGCAAATATGCAAAGCGTTTTCAACTGATGATAACGTCGTTTCTGAGACGGAACTGGAAAAAGCGGAAGAAATTCTCAATCTCATGATATAGGAGGTGTCATATGGCAATGCCGATGCTGGGAGAACGATTCCCCGAACTGGAAGTACAGACAACACACGGTCCGATGTCATTGCCGAAAGATTTGCAAGGCAAATGGACGGTACTTTTTTCACATCCGGCGGACTTTACACCGGTTTGTACGACAGAGTTCGTATCGTTTCAAAAACATAAAGCCGATTTTGACGCACTCGGTTGTCAGTTGATCGGAATGTCGGTCGATCAGGTTTTTAGCCATATCAAATGGGTGGAATGGATCAAAGAGAAACTCGATGTAGAGATTACATTTCCGATTATTGCGGGCAATGACACTATTGCCGAGCAACTGGGTATGTTGCACCCTGCAAAAGGTACCAATACTGTCCGGGCGGTATTTATCATCGATCCGGAAGGGGTGATCAGAACTATCCTCTATTATCCGCAAGAGATAGGACGCAATATTCCGGAAATTGTCCGCGCGGTCAATGCGTTGCAAACCAGTGACAATGAGGGTGTCGCAACACCTGCAAACTGGCCGGAAAATGAGTTGATCCAAAATCATGTCATTATTCCGCCTGCGACAGACGAAAAGAGCGCCAAAGAGCGCCTGCAACAATATGAGTGTTTTGATTGGTGGTTTTGCCACAAAGCGCGTTGATAAACTGATTGAAAGAGTAACGGACGGGGTATATCTTCGTCCGTTTTCTCCACGCTGATCTGCAAAAAACTCCGAATCTCCTTAAATATCAGATAAATATATAATAATTATAATATAATATAAATAACCCTACAAACCAGGAGATGATGATGGACAAGAAAAAACTTTCTCATACCGAAGAGGTACTTCATGAACTATTAAAATCGGAAGGCTTGAGCAGACGTGACGCACTAAAACTGATGGGGCTTTCCGCATCCGCAACGATGCTTGGCGGCACGCAGGCAAGTGCGGCGACAGAACTTCAGGCAAGCAGTGATAAAAAAGCGAAAATCGTTATTGTCGGCGGCGGCGCGGGAGGTATCATGGCTGCCGCAAGACTTAGAAAAGCGGCATCCAATGCGGAAATCATTCTGATCGCACCAAATGAGATACATCTTTATCAGCCCGGACAGGTATTTATGGCGGCTGGACTCTATAAAGAGAGTGATATCAAAAAAAGCAATGCGGATTTGGTTCCGTCAGGTGTCAAATGGATCAAAGATAGTGTCAAAACATTTGATCCGGATGCCAACAAAGTACATACTGCCGGTCACGGTGAAATTACGTATGACTTTCTTGTCGTGGCGACCGGATTGCAGTATGATTATGAAAGAATCGAGGGCATGACACCCGATCTGGTAGGACAAAAAGGGATTGCAAGCGTCTATCTGAACGATCCCGTCGCAGGTACCGCAAAGGGGGGTACGGCGACATGGGAGTGGTTCAAGCAATTACGTGCTGCTGCAGAGAAGGCAAGTCCCGAAAATCCTGTCAACGCGATCTATACCCAGCCCGATACACCGATCAAATGCGGCGGTGCACCGCAGAAAATTCTCTATCTGAGTAATGACGCATTGCGTGGAAACGGTCCTATGGGAGGATCGGATGTTCATAAAAACGTCAAAGCCTACTTCTGTAAAAAAGGCACAAAACTTTTCGGTATACCTTCGTATAACAAAACATTGGTTGAGCGTGTCACACCGATGTACGGTAATATTACGGACAAGTGGAATCATGTATTGCGAAAAATTGATCCGGAGAAAAAAATTGCAACTTTTGAACATACTTATACGGTAAAAGGAAAATGGGATCCCGATCTGGAAGAGTATGAAGAGATCAAAAAACAAGAAACCGTCGAAATGCCGTACGATTTTATTCATGTCGTTCCACCGATGAAAGCGGTCGATGCGGTTGCCGATTCGCCGCTTGGATGGCAAAAGGGTAATGCAAAAGGGTGGCTGGAAGCAGATCGCTACACACTCCAGCACAGAAGATATAAAAATGTTTTCGGTATCGGAGATATTTTAGGTATTCCAAAAGGGAAAACCGGCGGTTCCGCAAGACATCACGGTCCGATTCTGCAGGAGAATCTTGTCGCGGTAATGGAAGGGAAAGAGCCGACCGCAAAGTTTGACGGATATACGGTATGTCCGCTAAAAACCCAGTACGGAAAAATTATGCTTGCCGAATTTAACTACGACGGTCCCGCACCTTCGTTCCCGCTTGATCCTGCCGAGCCGAGATGGATCTGGTGGGCGTTTGATCTCTATATGCTCAAACCGATGTATTGGCACCTGATGATGAAAGGTTTGATGTAATTTTGGGTAAAAAACTACGCAAAGAAGCCCTGATCTTCACAGGGCTTCTTGTCATTGTCGCATTTACGGTTCATTTTCAGGCGTGGATAGATCATCCGCTTGAACATATCAAAAGGTTGCCGGAGAGCCCGTTTGGGATCTGGCACCCTTTGTTGTTTACCTTTGTTATTTATCTGCTGCTTTGGGGCATACGTCTGATCGTCAATGTTTCAAGAAAGTTTTTTGCGAGATAACAGGCTCGCTTACTGTTTTTTTGTAAAATCCTGCGTTGCGATTTTGTAAGCATCGTAAAAATGCATTACTTTTCCGCCATACTTTTTTGCAAACGCTTTTGCCTCTTTTTCGCTTTTGAACGCATATTTACTAATACGACTCATGGTCGCAGGTTTATTGCTCCCGACTACATACCACGCTTTCATCGCATCGATGAACCGTAAACTGTTTGTATCGACCACTTTAACGTTGTAAAGATCGGTTTTGTTAAATTCATTGTCGTAGACCAGACAGTGCAGGGAGCAGTATTGCTTTATACCTTTTGGGGTTTTTGCCGTATGGTTGGTTTTGTAAAACATCGGCAGATTCATACCGCAAATTGCACAGGAGTAGGCGTGCGGACCTTTTTGTAAAATAGTCGCTTTTCCTTTGGGAACGCTTTGAAACATCATGCCTTTTGTCATATGATGTTTCGTTTGTACCGGTTTGGTTGTACAGCCTCCGGCAATGATCGCAATACTCAAAAGTAAAAGAGAGAGTGCGGTTTTGTATTTCATGAAGTGCCTCCGGTATTCATTATTATAATAATAGTCTCCTCTGAAAAATCTGCTTTTCTCAAACGGCTTCACGGTGGGTACCCCAAAATCCGTAACGGATTTTGACCCTACCGCTGCAGATGTTTTCGCAAATCATATTTTTCAGAGGACTCAATATAGGTTATTGTATTGAATGAGTGTTAAGCAGATGTTAAATTGATTGTTTATGAACAAAGTTTCTTGTATCCCAATTTTAAGTTAAAATAAAAAAATGTTATAATCTGTGAAAAAAGAAGGGGTTTTAAGATGGCATATATCAAACTGTGTAAATATGAAGAGATGATTCCCGAAATCAAAGAACGGGCGAAGCCGATTCTCGAAAAGAGTGGACAACTCGGTGAAATTTTCGAGTTACTTGCGCTCGACAAAGATCTCTATTTCGCGACGGATATGATGGTGCAGAATTTTTTGCTCAAAGAGACACTTTTACCGTATAACACCAAAGAGCGTATCGCACTGCTTGTCTCACTGCACAACAACTGTAAAATGTGTGTCGATGTGCATAAAAATATCGCCAGAATGCTCGGTATGAAAGAGGAGCAGGTAGAAGAGACGCTACAGGGAATTGATGCGATCAACTGTGAAGAGAAAGAAAAAGTGTTACTCAGACTCGCACTGCAGGCTGCGGATAAAGAGAACTACAAAACGACTCAGGAGGATATCGACCGGGTGAAAGAGGCGGGTTGGAGTGAAGCGGAGATCCTGGAAGCGGTACGTATCGCCGCCTATTTTAACTACATCAATACACTTTCAAACGTATTCGGACTGGGGAAATAGTTTCCCCTGTCACTCTTTTTGAAGCGGCACTTAACTGGCCGGTTCGTCATTGTGGAGCATATCGTCGATGATATCGCACATCGGATCATCGGGATCGTTACACGGCGGAATGGTTCCCAATCTGTTCAGATGCTCCTTGTCTTCATAAATTTTTGAAGCATTCTCCCAGTTTGCCAGTTCCCAGAATTTTGCGACATACTCCGCACGTGCATTTCGGTAGTCAATATAGTAGGCATGTTCCCAAACATCGCATGTCAAAAGCGGTGTTTCATGATGCTCGATGGGCGTATGGGCATTGGATGTGGCACGAATATGGAGATGTTCATGTTGATCGATCACCAGCCAGCACCATCCCGATCCGAACAGATTGACCGCGGCATCACTGAACGCTTCCTGGAATTTAGCAAAAGAACCGAATGTTTGTTCCAGCGCTTTCATCAGCAGTTCGGAAGGTTCGGTTTTGTTCGGTGAAAGGGAGTGCCAGTAAAAGTTATGATTAAATGTCTGAGCGGCGTTGTTGAAAATTGCGCCCTCGCTTTGTCGAATAATTTGCTCCAGCGACATCTCTTCATATTCGGTACCCTTGATGAGTGTATTGAGTTTGTTGACATATCCGGCGTGGTGTTTTCCGTGGTGATATTCAAGAGTCTCTTTGGATATTAACGGTTCGAGCGCATCGAGCGCGTAAGGTAGTTCAGGTAGTTGATGCAGCATCTTCTCCTCCTCCTCTTTTGGAATATAACATGATATTATTTTTAGTGTTAAGTAGTAATAAAGTAATATATTTAATATTTAAGCATTTTGTAATTAGGTATAATATCGGGATTGTAAAAAAGGAGGAGCGATGTTTTCCCTATGGAGGTATAATTCATGAGATATGTATGGTTGGTGTTGATTTTGTTGATCAATACTGCATGTACGCAAAGGAGTGATAACAATACCGCTACTTTGGAAAAGAGTGTGACGGTATACGTTTCTGAAGACCGGGTCTTTTCCGAGCCGATTCTTAAAGCATTTGAACAAAAGACAGGTATCAAAGTCAATGCGCTTTATGATACGGAGGAGTCGAAAAGCACCGGAGT
>WGAE01000269.1 GCA_015489185.1 Campylobacterales bacterium | reverse complement strand
GTGTGAGTCGTCTGAAGATTATCCTCAAATATTTCACTCCGGTACTGGCGCCGATCTTTTTTATCTCTTTTACGTTCGGTGTCGGGGGCGCGATTCTGGCAGAGAGCGGGCTCAGTTTTCTGGGTATCGGCATTATGCCGCCGCAGATTAGCTGGGGGAGTATTCTAAGTGAGGGGAGGGGTGTTGTCGATATCGCCTGGTGGCTCAGTTTCTTCCCCGGTTTGATGATTTTCCTGGTCATCTACGCGCTGGTCAATATCTCCGATTATCTGCAAAGCCGTACCAATCAGCAGGAGCGTTACGTCTGAAATTTTCCGAAAAGAGATTGCGGAACCTTTTGGAACAGGAAGTGCAAAAACGCAATGATCCTGGTGAATTGTCACCGCAAAGACCTGATCCGCTGCTGGTGGCACGTCGCTATGTCGATCCCTCCGTTGCGCTGATCTGCGCACTGTTTGGATACGGCAACGCAACCGCAATCGTACATTTTCTTGAATCGCTCGATTTTTCATTGCTTGATGCGGATGAAGCGACGATACGTAAAAGTTTGCAAAATCGTTATTACCGTTTCCAAAACAGTGAAGATATCATCGCCCTTTTTATTGCCCTTCGTCGTCTGCGACAGGAGCGCGATCTCGAGACATACTTCATGAAGGGCTATGCCCGCAATGAAAATGTGCTTGAGGGGATTTCCGCGCTGATCGAAGCGATGGTGCAGATTTATCCTTATCAGAGCAGGGGATACCGTTTTCTGCTCGGAACACCGTGGCGAGAGGGTGTGGCATCACCCTACAAACGGTGGAATATGTATCTGCGCTGGATGGTGCGCCGTGACGCGCTTGACATGGGGTTATGGCATTCGGTGCCTCGATCGAAACTTCTGATTCCGCTTGATACCCATACCTTCAACGTCTCCCGAAAACTGGGATTGCTGAAACGCAAAACCTACGATCTCAAGGCGGTCTTAGAACTAACCCGAACGCTTGCACGTTTTGATCCCGAAGATCCCGTCAAATATGACTTCGCACTCTACCGCCTGGGGCAGGAGTCGCTTTTAGCGGATCTTAAATGATTTTTCTGTAGAATCTCGCAAATTATCTCTGTGTAAAAGGACTTTTCGTGAATGAAATTTTTACGTTTCTGGGTGTAATTTCCGAAAACCATACCTATTTGCTGGTTGCGCACACGATTTTGGTGGCGATTCTGGTGTTGATCTTCGCACGTGCGGCGACAACCGCGATGCAGATTGTACCAAGAGGTGCGCAGAATGTCGCGGAAGCGTATCTGGGCGGTGTGATCGATATGGGGCGTGAAGTGATCGGTGAAAAAAACGCACGCAAATATCTGCCGCTTGTCGCGACGATCGGTCTGGTTGTTTTTGTCGCAAACGTCATCGGTATCTTCCCCGGTTTCGAATCACCGACCGGAAATATCAACTTCACACTCGCGCTTGCGCTGATTGTTTTTATCTACTACAATTTCGAAGGTATCCGTAAAAACGGCGTAATCAACTATTTCAAACACTTCATGGGACCGGAACCGCTGCTTGCGCCCCTGATGTTTCCGATCGAGATCGTTTCGCACCTTTCGCGTATCATCTCCCTCTCTTTCCGTCTTTTCGGTAACATCAAAGGTGACGATCTCTTCCTGGCGGTCATTTTGATGCTGGCACCGTTCGTGGCTCCGCTGGCGCCGTTTGCGTTGCTGACCTTCTCCGCACTCCTGCAGACTTTTATCTTCATGATCCTGACCTATGTCTATCTTGCCGGTGCGGTCAGTCTGCACGAAGAGTCGCTCTAAAAACGGCTGAATCTGCTTCATGAACAAAAACTACGAAAAGATCCTCTCCTTTATGCAGGGCGCCTCCTGGGGCGCCGTGATCATCGGGGCATATCTTTTCTTTACGCTCTTTTACCCCTTCGGTCTGATTATCGCACTGATCGGCGGTTTTTTCGGTGCGAGTATCGGGCTTTTTATGGTGATCTTTTTTGAGATGGCACATCTTAAATTGGCAATCTACAAAGAGAAGCAGGAGCATACCAAACTGCTCAAACGGATGGTCTATTTGCTGGAACGTCTGAACGCATCCGAAACAATCAAGCCGCCCGTTTCTTCATCGGATGAAACGCTATCTGATCACTGATCCTCGTTATTACCACGATCTGTCGACTTTCGAGACCTATTTACAACGCGCTTTCGCAAAATTTCCCGATCTTGTCTGCTTTCGGGACAAACGTACTTTGAATATTTTGCCTTATGCGAGACGTTTTCTCTCTGTTGCAAAAGGTGCTGGAATTGAAAATATTTTGATCAACTCCCGTATTGATCTTGCGATTTCGGAAGGTTTTTGGGGTGTGCATTTGACCTCCTCACAGTTTGATCGTATTGCCGAAGCAAAAGCGGCGGGGCTTTATGTCATCGTCAGTACCCACACGATCGAAGAGGGAAAGAGGGCGGCTCTGGAGGGGGCGGATGCGGTAACGATCAGTCCGATTTTTGCTTCTCCCGGGAAGGGAGAACCCAAAGGGATCGATTTTTTGAAACACTATCTTCATGAAGTCCGAAATATCGATGTTTTTGCGCTGGGCGGCATCGTTTCCGATGCGCAGATCGCCGCACTTGAGGGGATTGGTGTGACGGGATTTGCTTCGATTCGCTATTTTGTTTAACGTCTACGCAACCTGAACAGGGCTCTTGCGTTCGCAAAGCGACAAATGAAACTATTTGCGCGAAATCAACACATTTTCAGAAAACTTTATTAATTATATTAAACTTTTGATATAATATTTTAAAAATATTTAATAGAAGTAAAATCATGAAGATGCAAAGAACACGAACCCTTTCCGGTACGGTATTGATCGGTATAGCGATTATGATCGTTTTGTTTGTCGTTTTTATCGGGATTATCTGGCTTTTGCAGACACTGGATGCTTACCGCACACAGGATGCGACCTATTATGAAAACTTTTATACCTATCTG
>WGAE01000268.1 GCA_015489185.1 Campylobacterales bacterium | reverse complement strand
TATTTTGATATCACTACCATCTTGTGCTGTCAGTACGATTTTACCACCGTCATGTGACGCAACAACATTTGTTTTACTTGAAACAGCATTGATCGCATTGATGAGAGCATTATCTGCATCACTTGCCTGTAATGTCACTTTACCGATATCAACGCCGTTGATTTTTAACTCTCCGGCTGAAATTGTACCAACTTCTACTGCAGCACTAGCAGTATATTCCGTTTTTGCGATTGCTGTTACTTCTGTTTTATCACTGACAGCATTGATTGCTACTGCTTTTGCCCAAGCTGAATCTGCGCTGTGTGCTATAGAGTTGGCTCCTTCAGAAGTATCAGCTGCACTAGCACCAACAGTTACAGCCGCTGTTAATGCATCGGTTTTGATAGTCAACCCTGATAGTGCCGCTGTTGTGACGGCAGCGGAGCCTGTCTGATCAACATGCACACCGATAGCATTTGTCTGCGTATTGGCAATGTTAATACCGACAGTCTCTTCAGAGTACGCACCGATATGAAACTTCTTATTTTGGAAAGAGCCGTCAAGCAGATGCATACCGTTGAAAGACGTTGTTTTAGCGATATTTTGTGCTTCTTCAAGAAGTTTATCGATATCGCGTTGAATCGCTTGTCTCGAATTTGCGTTTTGGCCGTCGGAAGCTGCCTGGATCGCTTTGGTTCTGATGGTATTGATGATATTGGTGTACTCTTCAAGTGCACCGTCTGCTGTTTGTGCGACATTGATACCGTCGTTGGCGTTTCTGATCGCTTGCCCCAAACCTGCAGATTGAGACTTCAGCTGGTTGGCGATCGCCATGCCGGAAGCGTCGTCCGCCGCTTTGTTAATGCGAAGACCTGTACTCAAAGCTTCGAGAGATTTGTCGAGTGCTCTGTTGTTTTGCAATGATCTCATGTGAGCGTTCATTGCACCGATGTTTGTATTGATTTTAAAACCCATTGTAAATCCTTTTGATGTTGATTTATGGCATCCTTGCCATTACAGAAACTAAATCGTACTGAAGTAAAGAAACTTAACCCTTTTTTGAAAAAAATTTACCTTTCTTGTACTATTTGAAGCAGTTATATTTTTTATACAATATTTTGTAAAACCAAGATACTTTTTCTCTTTTTTGCCCCGGAAATAGCCTCTTTCATATATCCTCCTAATTAAATTCTGCTATAATACGGGCCTAAAAAATTTGTTTAAATGGAATCAAAGTTTGAAAAATCTAATTATAGTCGAGTCACCAACGAAAGCGAAAACGATTGAAAACTTTTTAGGTAAAGAGTATACGGTTGTCGCTTCGAAAGGGCATATTCGTGATCTTCCGAAGAGTTCGTTCGGGATCAAAATCGAAGGGCAGGAGTTTATTCCCGAGTATCGGGTTTCCCGCGATCACTCGAAAGTGGTCAAGGAGATCAAGGAGCTTGCCAAAAAGAGTGACAAAGTCTATATCGCGACCGATGAGGACCGCGAAGGGGAGGCGATCGGGTATCATATTGCCAAAGCGATCGGCGCGAATATTGATGAGATTCCGCGCATCGTCTTTCATGAGATTACCAAAAAGGCGATCGATCATTCGCTACAAAATCCGCGTAAAATTGATCTTGACAGTGTCAATGCTCAGCAGGCGAGGCGTTTGCTCGATCGGATTGTTGGGTATAAACTTTCACCGTTGATCTCTTCCAAGATTCAAAAAGGGTTGAGCGCGGGGCGTGTACAAAGTGCGGCGCTGAAGATTGTCGTCGATCGAGAGCGTGAGATCAAAGCGTTTGTGCCGGTCGAGTACTGGAGTGTTGACGCACTTTTTGACAAGACGATCGAATCGATTCTGGTGGAGTTTGAAGGGGAGAAGATCGAAAAGATGACGATCTCCAGCGAAAAGCGTGCCAGAGAGATCGAAAGCAGACTCAAAAATGAGCATTACAGAGTTGAAAAGATCGAGAAGCGTCAGCGTAAAACTTCGACCAATCCGCCTTTCATGACATCGACTCTGCAACAGACCGCTTCTTCGGTACTTGGGTTCAGCCCGCGTAAGACGATGATGGTTGCCCAGACACTTTATGAGGGTGTGCAGACCGATCAGGGAACGATGGGTGTGATCACCTATATGCGTACCGACAGCCTCAATATAGCGCAGGAAGCGATCGATGCGGCGCGGGAGAAGATCAAGAGTGAATACGGCGATAAGTATCTGCCCGAGAAACCGAAATATTATAAATCGAAATCAAAAGGGGCGCAGGAGGCGCACGAAGCGATTCGTCCGACAATTCTCTCCTTTACGCCGCAGATTGCGAAGCAGTACCTCAAGCCTGACGAACTGAAGCTTTATACATTGATCTATAATCGCTTCATCGCCTCTCAGATGACCGATGCTATTTTCGAGTCGCAGTCGATCATTTTTGCTTCCGAACACGGTAAGTTCAAGGCGACGGGCAGAAAGTTGATTTTCGACGGTTTTTACAGAGTACTCGGTACCGGTGATAAAGATAAACTGCTTCCGGATCTGAAAGAGGGGCAGGAGGTGGAGCTGAGCGAGCTCAAAGCGAACCAGCACTTTACCGAGCCGCCGTCGCGCTATTCTGAAGCGAGTCTGATCAAAAAACTGGAGTCTCTGGAGATCGGGCGTCCGTCGACCTACGCACCGACCATCTCCTTGCTTACATCGCGTAATTATATCGAGATTGAGAAGAAGCAGTTGATCCCGACGGAGATTGCCTTCAAAGTGATCGAGATGCTGGAGCAACACTTTCCGGAGATTGTTGACAGCAACTTTACCGCCAGACTTGAAGAGGAGCTGGATGAGATCGCTGAGGGGAAAAAAGAGTGGCAGAAGGTGCTTTGGGAGTTTTATCAGCCGTTTATCGAAGAGATCGAGAAGGGCAAGAAAAATATCAAGAGCCAGAAAGTTGCCGTACCGACAGGAGAGAAGTGTCCGCAGTGCGGTGAGGAGTTGCTCAGAAGAAAAGGGCGTTACGGTGAGTTTATCGCCTGCAGCGGTTTTCCGAAGTGTAAATATACGCGCAATATCGACGGAACCGAAAAAGAGAAGAAAGTATTACCGACACTCGAAGGGGTGGCGTGTCCCGAGTGTGGCGGAGGAATTGTCGAGCGTAAATCGCGCAGAGGGAAGTTTTACGGCTGTGCGAACTATCCCAAATGCCGGTTTATTTCGACCTATAGACCTGTCGACCGAAAGTGTCCCGAGTGCGGTTATCTGATGGCGGAGCGGACTTTCCGCAAAAAGGATATTTATGAATGTATCAAATGCAAACACCGTGAAGATGCCTGATAAAACGGTTTTTCTTTGTGCAATCAGCAACATCTCCAGCGGAAGTTGCAGTGAAGATTGTGCTTTTTGTACCCAAAGTGCGCATTATCATGCAGACATCGAACGCTACAAATATAAAGCGATCGATCAGATTGTTCATGAAGCAAAGTTGGCAAGGGCAAATCGTGCGATCGGCTTTTGTCTGGTGACGGCAGGAAGAGGGATTGATGATAAAATTCTCTCATTTGTCTGTGAAGCAGCGGCGGCGGTCAAAAAGGCGGAGCCGGATTTGAATATTATTGCCTGTAACGGTACGGCAACGGTCGAACAACTTCATGAACTGAAAAAAGCAGGTGTCGGCAGTTATAATCACAATCTCGAATCTTCCCGCGAATATTATCCGAAAATCTGCACGACTCATACCTGGGAGGAGCGATACGAAACGTGTGAAAATGTCAAAAGTGTCGGACTCGATCTATGCAGCGGCGGGATTTTCGGTATGGGTGAGAGTGAAGCGGACAGAACTTCGATGGTTGCGTCGCTTAAAGCGCTTTCACCGACGTCGGTTGCGATCAACTTCTATCATCCCAATCCCGCTTTGCCGTTGAAAGAGAATCCGCTTGATATCGACAAAGCGCTGGAGATTGTACGCTACGTCAAATCACAGCTGCCGAATGCGATGATTATGGTTGCCGGCGGCAGGGAGCGGATGTTCGGTGAACGTCAGGCGGAGATTTTTACAGCAGGCGCCAATTCGATTGTCATCGGAAACTATCTGACGACAAAGGGAAACGCACCCGACAAAGATATTGTCATGCTCGAATCGCTCGGGTTAAAAATCGCAGCAAGTTGTCATGGATAATGCAGTCTCCATTATCGTCACGCTTTCGATAATCATCTTCATATCCCCCTATATTTCGCGTCTTTTACAGATTCCGACAACACCTGTCGAGATCATTCTCGGTACGGTCATGGGGTATTTCCATTTTCTGGGTGAAAATCACCTGTTTGAACTGATTGCAGAGGTCGGTTTTTTCTATCTGATGTTCCTTGCGGGGATGGAAGTCAATCTCCGTCAGCTGCTGAAGCTGGACAGGAAGCTGAAAACCCGCGGTTTGATCTACATGATGTTACTTTATCTCTTCTCTTACATAAGCGTCAAGAGTGTCGGTTTCGATACGATCTTTACACTTTTTTTACCGTTGATTTCGGTCGGTTTGATCGTGACACTTTACAAAGAGTACGGTAAAGAGACACGCTGGCTCAATCTCTCGATGCAAATCGGTGTACTGGGAGAGTTGGTCAGTATTATCGCACTGACGGTGACCGGAGCGATGCTCAAGCACGGTTACGGTATTGAGCTTTATGAGACGCTCGGTTTGCTGGTGCTCTTTTTACTCTCTCTTGCAATCATTTTCAAACTTTTTCAGGTACTTTTCTGGTGGTATCCGGAGTTTAAAACTTATCTGATTCCGCTGGATTGGGATAAAGATGAAAAAGATATTCGTCTGAGTATGGCGCTCTTTTTTCTGATGATCGCGGTGATGCTGATACTCGATCTGGAGATTGCGTTCGGTGCTTTCATTGCGGGTGTCTTCATCGCTACCTTTTTTGAGCATCATCAACAGCTGCCGCATAAATTGTCGACATTCGGGTTTGGTTTTCTGGTACCGATCTTTTTTGTTTATACCGGTTCGACATTTAAACTTGAAGCGTTACAGGAAGAGGGACTTGTCGTATTTGCGTTGATGATTACCGCCTCGATGATCGCGATTCGTATGCTTTCGGCAGTGGCCTTTTTCAGGATTTTACGTTTCAAAGAGATGGTACTTTTTGCACTCTCCCACTCTATGCCGCTGACACTGCTTGTTGCGATCGCTTCACTGGGGTATCATACCAACAAGATTATTCAGTTTGAATATTATGCGTTTATTCTGGCGAGTTTGTTTGAGGTGATCATTGTGATGGTGTCGATCAAACTGATTGCTCGTTATCAAAACGTCAAACGTAAACGTCTTACCGATAAAAACTGATCAAATACCCTCTCTTGATTTTTCTTAAATGATATTTTGCAGAGTGTTTGAGCACGAAAGTAACGCGATAAAAGCAGTCATGTGTTCCGATTTTGAGTTGTTTGAGTATTGAAGAAGTAGAAATGTTCCTGCGTACGGTTTCATAATAGACAAAATCGTTACCGAAATCGAGCACCAGTCTCGGCGGGTTGGAGATCATGAAGTCTGTAACAATCGGATCGTGTCCCAATATTTTAAGCTGATTGCCTTTGTGCAGGATTTGCAGATTTGTATCTTTGTAGAGTAAACGCCAACGTATTGTTTTGTGATGGTGATGTATGGTATGTCTTTTTCTTGTGTGATGAACGATTTTTCGTCGCGGGGTGCTTCTCTTTTTGATTTTTTTTTCGACGAACAGAATCGGTTTTGGGTGTTTTCGGGGTTTGGGGGTCTGTTTCCATACGGAGGTCTTGTTTTGTTCAGCACTCTCTGTCGGCGGTAGAGGTTTCGCGATACATTTCGCTTCGTTGATCACCTGGATCGGTTCCGGTTTCGGATGAAAATCGGGCACGGGAAGCGGGGTGACAGGCGGTTCACCGCCGTAAGTTGCGACAGGTACGAACGGGTTTTCTCTGGCATATAACGTCAACGTGATCAAAAACATCAGTGAAATAAAGGAGAAAGCTTTCATTTTTGCGGTGTATCCTCGTCAACGTCCGGCATCAGCGCCTTGAGTTCAAAATATTTTTTTTGCAGGATAGCATTTTCATGACTGATACGTTTGATTTTTGTATCAAGTATTTTTTGCTGTTTTTTAAGCGCGTTGAGTACTTCCAGTGAGTTTTCTCCAAAGAGCGTTTCGCCCATGTAGATCGCAGCGAGCAGCACGAGTAAAATCAGAAAAAGGACTTGCAAAAAAGAGAATCCTTTTTCTCTTTTTTGCCTCTTTTCCTCGATAATTTCGTCGGTAACGTGCGGCATCAGGAGAAGATGGTTTTACCGGGGTACTCCCCGAATCCAAGCTCTCTTTCAATCTCGAGCAGTCGGTTGTATTTTGCCGTTCTTTCGCCCCTTGCGGTGGAACCGGTTTTGATTTCCCCGGTATTGAGCGCGACGGCAAAATCTGCGATAAAGGCATCTTCGCTTTCACCGCTTCGGTGGCTCATGACACATTTGTAACCGTTGCGTTGCGCGAGTCTGACGGTGTTCATCGTTTCAGTGACGGAGCCGATCTGATTGGGTTTGATCAAAATGGCG
>WGAE01000267.1 GCA_015489185.1 Campylobacterales bacterium | reverse complement strand
CGTTTCGGTGCCGCTCAACATCGACTCGAAAAGGAGTGAAAAGAGCAGCGAACTGAGCAGAATCGCAACGATCGTCACCGCCTGCACGATACCGTTTCCTTCGGTCAGGTGATCTTTGCCGAAGAGCTCTTTGATCAGACCATATTTGGCGGGGGAGAAGAAGGCGCTCTGGGCAGCGAGCAGAAAGGTGAGGAAAAGGGAGAGTTTGAATAAGCCGAAATACCATGCGACAAGGATCAGCATGACGATACCGAGCGCCACCTTGGAAGCGTGATGGAGTACTTTCGCTTTGCTGAAACGATCACTCAGAAAGCCTGCGGGGGTGAAAAACATGACAAACGGGAGCAGGATCAGTGCGTTGACAAGTGCAGTCAGGGCGATCTGCGTCGATCCCTCATAGGTTTTGAATATGGTGTTCTGGAGGATGATCTTATCGCCCAGATCGACGATGGCGTTGAGAAAGATGACACCGATATAGGGAAGGGCACCGGGAATACGAAAAAATTTCAACATGAAGTATCCTTTGTACGAGAACCGGTTCTCTTTTTATGCTCTTCGAGCGTTGCCTGATTGAAAATATAGGGCTTGAGTTTCAGAAGTATATCGAAGAGTGTTTTTTGTAAACGATTATTTTCATTATTATGTTGTGAAGTTAAGAGTTTTGCTCCCGCTTCATATTCGAGTTTTGCGATCTCTTTCGCACACGCTTCGTATGCTTTGAAAAGTTCCGGGTCTATACCCAATTGCTCCGCTTCCCGACGAACCGCATGTGCCTCTTCACGTGCCTGCGCATTTTCCATCGCGCTCAGATATTCCAGAATCAGATCGCTGTCACTGTTAAAATCGATGCGATTGTCGGCAAGAATAGCCTTGATCTGGGCGATGGAATAACCGAGATTCTCCTGAAAATATTTGATGAAGTCAAGAATTTTCAGGGTCTTAGGGTCATACAGATGGACATTGGGTTTGGGTTTTTCGGGTTCGGGGAGTAAACCTTCCTTCAGATAGAAGAGAATGGTCGATTTACTGACACCGCTCTTTTCAACCAGTTCGGACATTTTGAGTTTCATGACGGCTCCTTTGAGTAGATACCGTCATGATAATCGATTATTTGAAAAGTGTCAAGTGTTACGTTACACTATTTTTTATTGACGATCAATTCATCTGAAATAAAGTCACCAAACTTCACAGATGCCGTTTTATTTTCGTCGATACCGTAGATCGATACGGTAGTCCATCCGTTACAGTCTGTTCTGGATGCGGTTGCTACGCGATATACCGGTTCACCCGCATTGGTCGGCTGCGCGATGTAGACTTTGCGTGCAATCGCACCGGAATCGTTTTGAATCATACGAAAACGCATGCTGCAATCAGGTTTGGTGCCTTTGTCGTTGGTACAGGTTAACGTCTGGACACCGAGTCCCGTACCGGTGAGGGTTACTTTGCGTGAAATACCGATACGTTTGTTATCCAGTAGAGTGTTGGCGTAGATAAAGACGGTTTTACCGACCATATTGGGTACGTAGCGCAGTTCCGCATATGCCAGTCCGTCTTTGACATCGGTCGATTCGAACGAAGATGCCGCCGCGTTCATCAGTGTCTGACGACACTCGTCGTAACGGTATTCGTCGCCGATGACAAAAGAGACGTTACTGACATCGTTTCCGAAATTGTAGGAGACAAGCGAGAGGGTATCGGCACTGTCGATGCTTTTGATATCCCAGCCGCCGAGATTCTCCGGCCTGTGCGCTTTGCTGTTTGCGAGAATCACCAGTGTGTCGGTATTCTCAATTCCCGCATCAATCAAATTGTCCTGTGCGTTTTGGGTATGCAGCGTAAAGGTTTGGGCATTTTTGTCGAGCGTTCCGGTATCGTTTTTGAAGTCGTTGAGTATGATCTCTTTGTAATAAGAGGGAGTGTAAGAGGTATGGGTGACGGTGTTGTTATTTTCATCGAGTGTTTGTGTGACGGTTCGGATATAATATTTGTTGTAATCGAACACTGAAACATCACCCCAGTGATTGGTAGGCAGGGTTTTGTCGTCTATCTGTTTGGATTGGGTCCAGGTTTGTGTATCGTTGTAGTTGACCGGATTTTTGTCGGGTATGATAAAGGTGGCACCGTTGTATGCGTTGGAGTAGAGTTTCGGATTGTTGACGACACCGGTATAGATATGCGTACCGTCTTTGGCTTTGTTACCGTAACTGTCTACGACATGAATGACAAATTTTTCGATAAAGAGTCCGTTTTCGTAACGTGTCCCGATCGGTACGATTGCCATGCTCGCGCTTTTGTTCTTTTCGATCACCATCGGTACGACGAGGCGATAGGTTGAACGTTTGTCATCTTTGAGTTTGACGGTCGCTTTGAAGATCAGATTAGTGGTGCCTGAGAGCTCTCCGGTTTTGATTGCGACGTTATCGGAAGGTTTGATCGCATCTTTGGGAATGACATAGCGTGGTCCCTCTTCACCGCTGTAGGTGATGAAGTTGAAGTATTTACCTGTTTTTGTTCCGTTATTGTCGACCGTCTCTTGTGCTTCGAGGACGATTTCGTCGATTTTTTCCGTGTTGGCGGGTTCACCGGTGTAGAGATTGGTAATGTCAAAGTGTATCTGGCCGATTTCGCCGCGTGAGAAATATCCTTTTTGTGTATAGTTATCGGAATAGTGCACCGAGACCCGATAGGCATTTTTTGCATCGATTTTGATTTCGCCGACGGTCGTATTTTCATCTTCCGTAATGGTTCCCCCGGAGGGTGGCAGCATCTGGGTCTCATTTTCGTCCGGAGTTGTGTCGATCGTGCCCGATCCGATGCCGTTGCCGGGAGTTTGCGACGTTTGGCTGTCCAGATCCCTGAGCGCCGTATCACATCCCCCAAAAAGCAGCAGTGCCGAAAGCAGTGCCGGTTTGAGTAAGAATCTTGTGTTCATGAAGTCTCTCTCCTGAAAAGTATTATCTCTACTATCGACCGAAGAACTATTTTTTTTAGATTTTCACGGCAAAATTGCGTGTTTTGAATTTTGAAACCTCTGTTACAGAGGGCGGAAATTGAGCCGATTTGATTATAATAACAACAAAAATTAGTTAGAAGGAAAGTATTGATGCCGTTTGCACCCTTTACAT
>WGAE01000266.1 GCA_015489185.1 Campylobacterales bacterium | reverse complement strand
GAAAGATGACTTTGTCGAGCGCCTCTTTTTTGACATTGGAGAGAAAATAACTCTGATCCTTACTTTTGTCGACCGCTTCCCAGATAAATCCCTCTTTGATCTGTGCGTAGTGTCCTGTAGCCAGGTAGTCAAATCCTTTTTTTTGAGCGAACTCAAGCAGTGCACCCAGTTTGATATTGCGGTTACAAAGCACGCAGGGATTGGGCGTCATCCCCGCTTTGTAGGTTTCGACAAAGGGCATAAAAACCGCCTCTTCGAACCGCTCTCCCAGATCGAGTATATGCCATGGTATACCGAGATATTCGGCGACTTTTTGAACATTTGCAATATTTTTTTCATGATAGGCGGGTTTGTCATGCAGCTTCATGTAGACACCTTCGACGGTGTATCCTTCCTGTTGCAGCAGGTGTGCCGTGACGGTCGAATCGACCCCGCCGCTCATTGCGACTAAAATCTTTTTCATAAAGCGAACGGTAGCACAAAAAAGCTTAGGGTGCAAAACGAGGTGAAAATTAGTTTATCTTATTTATCGAATCTGTGACAGGCGCTCTTTTTGTGTACCTATTTCGGTGATCTGAATGCCGAAATTTCCGTCGACGATCACCACTTCCCCCTTGGCGATGATTTTGGTGCCGATCAAAATATCGAGGGGTTCGTTGGCAAGCTGGTCGAGTTCAACGACCGAACCGATATCCATATTGAGCACATCTTTGAGCAGCACCGTTTTGGTACCGATACGCACCCGCACCGGAAGCTCCACATCCATAATGAGTGAGAAGTTTTTCAGCTCCTCTTCGCTCAGTTTCTCTTCAGGGGCACACGCCTGTGTGCCGGTATCGGCTTTTTCTTCGGTGCTCTCCTGCGGAGCAAATGCGGAAAGAAACGTTTTGTCACACAGAAACTGCATCGTCCCCGATGCCGCGGCAACCGTAAACGAAATATCATAGATTTTAGCGAACGAGGATAGGTCGGGGTTCTCTTCATAAAATGCGATCTCTTTGACGCTGAAGTTCATATCGGGCAGGTCGGGCTGGGCGGAGAGTGTCGTCGATAGGGACCCGAAAATATTTGAGACGATCTCTTTGGTCGCGTCCAGATCGTCGTCGCTCATACTCTCCTGCGCCTCTCCCTCACCGCCGAGCATCAGATCTCCCAGTGCCGTGGCGAGTTTGACCTCCATTGCCAGCATCAGATTGCCGCTGCCGCTTTCGATCGATGTCGCCGCACAAGGCAGCAGAAGGGTCGTCGTATCGTTGACATCGTTTTCTGCGGTCAGTGAAAGTTCGGCGCTATGTCCCGTCAACCCTTCGATGACCGAAGCACTCTCTTTTTGTAACAGTTCCAGGAACTCATTCATTGATTACCCCTTTTTTCAACTCTTCCAGACGCGCGCGTTTCTCCTCTTCATGACGTTTGAGAATCTCTTTGATCTCATCTTTGTCGTTCTGGACCACCGCGGTCACCTGTACCGTTTTACGGTGACGATGTACACCCATTTTGGCTTCGAAAATCTCTTTGTCGTCGGCGACGATCATCGCTTTGTCGCTTGCCGGTGTAGAGAGTTGCAGGACATCTCCCTTTTCAAGGTTCAGCAGTTCTCTGAGCGTGATTTTCGCATGCCCCAAAATCGCTTCAAGCTGAATATCGGCGCGTTTGACCAGTTCGCGAAGTTCCGCGTTTCGGCTCTTTTTACTGCTCGCTTCGCCGAGCATGATATCTTTGTTCGCCAGTTTGGAGAGGATCGACTCCAGAAAGATAACCGGGTAGGCGATGTTGATCATCCCGCTGGTCTCTCCGATTGTCAACTCGAGTACAACCATAATGACAATCTCGTTTTGCGCGACGATCTGCACGACATTGGGGCTTGACTCTTTGGAGGTGATCGTCGGATAAAATTCGATAATCGAACTCCAGGCATCTTTGAGCTTTTGCATCACCAGACGCAAGATAGTATCGAGAATATTGGACTCGATATCGGTCAACTCCCGCTCGATTTCGTACGGATCGCCCGCGCCGCCCAAAATACGGTCGATCATCGGAAAAGCGATCGAAGGATTGACTTCAAGTACGCCGCTACCCTCCAGCGGTTTGAGTGAGAAGATATTGAAACTGGTCGGGCTGGGAAGGGACATCAGAAATTCGCCGTATGTCATCTGGTCGACAGACTGGAGCTGAATTTCGATGATCGAGCGCATTACCGTCGAGATTTGCGAAGAGAGATTTCGTGCCATTTTGTCATGAATACCCTTGATGGCACGCAGTTGCTCTTTGGAGACACGGTTAGGACGCTTGAAGTCATAAAGCATCACCTGCCTGGAGTCCTGTTCCACGGCAGGCAATGCCGCTTCGACGTTGATATTCTCCTCGTCGCCGTCTACGACCTCCAGCAGCGCGTCGATCTCATCCTGACTTAAAATATCCGCCATTTATCCTACCAATCGCTCCCTGAGCTGCAGCATCAGTTTTTTGTGTAGTTGTGAAATCCGCGATTCGCTGATCTCCAGAATCATACTGATCTCTTTGAGATTAAGCTCTTCAAAATAGTAGAGTTCGATGATCGTCTGTTCGCGTTCACTCAGTGTTGTGAGAATATTTTTGACCGCTTCGATCATCTGATCCTCTTCCACCTTTTTTTCTACCTGGTTTTCCACATGTCCGGCAATAATCTGCTCGTTTAGCGGGACATTGGTCGAAATCTGTGAAGCCGCCTTTGCTTCACGGATTTTACTGACACTCTCGCCCAGCCGTTTGGCAAGCGTATGGTCGTCCGGCTCGGTCGAATTTTCACTCAGATGTTTGCCGATCTCCTGATCGATTGCTTTGACCAGCCGGCGGTTATTACGGCTGATGACATCCAGACTGCGCAGATAATCGAGCATCGAACCGTAGACACGCTTTTTGGCATATCCCCAGAAAGAGTCGTTTTGCTTCGTGTCGTAGCGTCTGGAGAGTTTAACCATCTCCTCCAATCCGATCGAGATCAGATCATTCACGTCGACGGAAGCGGGCAGACGCTCTTTAAGGCGAAACGCCATCGCACGAACAGCCGGCAGATATTGCAGTACTATATCATTACTCTCTTTGTATTTCTCTTTTTTGGTTTTGCGGGTTCTGGCGGGGGAGACATTTTCACAGCTCATCGACACTACACTCCTTCTTGTGGTAAATCTTCTCCATAGATACTCTTGAGCATCGCGTTGATCCTTTGCTCACGCTTTTTGATCTCATCGATCTGCATATTACAGAGCGATTCGTACTCATTTTTTTCGAAAAAGCGTGTATTTTCGTCCGGTTCACGCAGATAGAAAATGAGTATCAAATGGATAAAGAGGTAGAAAAACAGTGTGATGGCAACGGTGTAAAAGATAATATTTTCGATTGCGTCAAATTTGAAAATGGAAAAAATAAGACCGATGAAAAATCCGCTGACCGTAAAAAACGCAACGTAATTTTCACTTCTCACATTTTCCCTTCAAATATGCAATATATTAAATTTTACTAAAACAAAACTATTATATGCCTTAGAGACACACTGCCGTTTCTACACCTTTTAAAAAGCAAGTTATGTGCCAAAAAAGATACTTTTTATCTGTAATATAAAAAATTGTACAAAAAAGTCTCAAAAGGAATCTTATGGTTTGCGGCAAAGCAAATCTAAAGCACGTTCCGGGTATAGTTTTATTAGTAATAATTATATCACTGGATACTTCATGAAGTTATTTTTCATATTATTTTTTTTAATATCTTCGCTTTTTGCGTACGAGGGGCATAATAAATGGGTCGGGTTGTTCGTGCGGGGCAAAGGGGTGCCCTATACGGATCAGCGGCTTTTTGTTTCGCTCTTTTGGGAGGATGTGCGCAAGGCGTTGCGTCGTAACTGGCGCGAGGGGTACGATCTGACCGATCTGGAGTACGGTAACGGGCGTTTTGTGGCGGTTTTCTCGAAAAAGAGCGGTTTTCGTACCGAGAGCGTCGAGAGTGCGGGGCGCTGGAAACACTTTTCTCCGCTGATTGTGCGAAACTGGAAGCGGGGGTATTATATTGCCGGGTTGACATACGGGCTGGGAAGGTGGATCGGCATTTTTGCGAAGGGGTTACCGTACCGTTCTCAGTCTTATAATACGAAAAAGAAGTGGTCCGAAATGGATGCGGTACTTCCTGAGCGGTGGAAACAGGGGTTGAAGATCACCGATGTGGAGTACGGTGAGGCGAAGTGGGTTGTCGTATTCAGCGACGATCCGCATATGGGTTCTCAGAGTGTAAGCGTGCGCGGTCGATTTTCACAGATTTACCGGCGCATCGGTACGATGTGGCAAAAAGGGTATGATCTGGTGGCGCTGGAGTACGGGATCGGCAAGTGGATCGCGGTTTTCAGTACCGATGCGGGTTATGCACACCAGAAGCTCGGTTTCCGGGAGTCGCTCGATGCGTTTAAGAAACTCTTTGAGAAGCGAAAAAGAGAGGGATTTTTTCTGGTCGACCTGGCTAACGGCTGGTAATTATACTTAACAGAAGGAGGAGAAGATGCGTAAAGAGAGCAAAGGAAAAGAGATTTTGGGAAAATGGCTGATTGCGGCGTCGCTGATGCTGCCTGGCGCTGTTTCGGCGGATCATGTCTGGGTCGGGGTGTTTGCAAAAGATACGCCCTATACGACACAGGGGTTTGAGAGCCGTAAATATTTCAGCGAGTTGGCACTGGCGATCGAGGATCGCTGGAAGCGGGGGTATACGCTGCTGGATCTGGAGCAGGGGTATCACCGCTGGATGGGTGTTTTTGTCAAAGGGGGCAAATATAAAGCGCAGGCATATACGAGCCGTCGTGATATCGATAAGTTCATGAAGGTAGTTGAGCTCAGACGCAAACAGGGGTATGCGCTGACCGATGTCGAGTGGGGTAACGGTCGATGGGTCGGTGTTTTCTCAAAAGGCGAGGGATTGAAACCGCAGGAGTTTGTCGTCTTCGAAGAGGTCGAAAAGTTTCCGGGGCTGGTCCACAACGCGCTGAAAAAGGGGATGAAGCTTGACCATATCACCTACGGGGACGGTCGATGGTTTGCGGCGTTTGTCAAAGATCCGGCTTATAAAACGCAGGTGATTACGATGTCGGATAATTTCGAAAGTCTCCAAAGCGATCTGCGTAAAAAGTGGCAACAAGGGTATAAAGTGCTCGATCTGGAGTTTGGATTCGGCAAATGGATCGCGGTTTACGACAAAAAGAGAGGATATACGCACGAAAAGGTCGATGCGATCAACGATTTTGACGAATTTACGGCATATGTCAACCATCGCTGGAAACATGGGTTTAAGTTGATCGATCTGGCGGACGGGATCAATTAGAAGGAACACCTCATGAAGAAAACGCTGCTGCTTTTATGGTGTCTTACTTTTCCGCTGTTTGCGTTTGGAGGCTATCACAAGTGGGTCGGCGTTTTGGCGGAGGAGTCGGGTTATAACGATCAGCGAATCATTACGGCGTTGCAGTATAAAGAGTTGCTTGCAAAGATTGTACCCTGGGATCATAAGGGGTTTTTTGTCTCCGATCTGAAATACGGCGAGGGCAGATGGGTCGCGGTGCTGAGTAAGGGTGCGGCGATTTTTACCCAGAAGATTGTCAGCGGCGCACGATGGGCGGAGTTTCGCGAAAAGATGCACAAACTCTTTCGTGCAGGTTACTATCTGATCGATCTGGAGTACGGCGGTGGACGCTGGGTGGGGGTATTTAGCGTCGATCTGCCCTACAAAGACGCCTATTTTACGATGAGCAAAAAACTGGAACGCCTGGAGTATCTGCT
>WGAE01000265.1 GCA_015489185.1 Campylobacterales bacterium | reverse complement strand
CTATAAAAGTAAACGGATTAGATCAGGAAGAGATTTTTTCGATTTTACGGAGCAACGCTTCGAGATTTTTGACGGCAAGATGCCCGCGTCGGGAGAGGAGAATCTGCTCCTCTTTGAGTCGTTTCAGTTGCGTATTGACGACGGAACGCACCGATCCGATCATCTCCGCCAGCGATTCATGCGAGAGATTGTTGATCAATTTTACCGGATAGTGGTTGTCGGACGGTGTGCTATCGACATGATGCAGGATCAGTTTTGAAAGTCGGGTTGCCGTATCGTCGAAGACGACCGATTCACCGAACATTTCGAGACGCCGCATCATTTTGCCAAGATAGGGAAGAAAAGCTTCGTTGAAGCGAGGATGGGTATGAATCCACTCTCTGGCTGTTTCGATCGGAACATAGAGTGCGGTGACACTGTCGAGTGTGACCGGCTGAACTTCATGGGGTTTACCGTCGAGCAGACAGAAAAGATCGTAAATATCTCCCGTCGTCAACAGAAACGGGGCGATACTTCTGCCGGTTATCGGATCGACCTCCAAAATCTTCAGCCTTCCCGAGAGGAGAATATGGCAATAATGCAATCCTCTGTCGGAATCGATGGTTTCACTTTTGGACCAGGTTGTCAATTTACAATGCTTCAAAAAATTGTGCAGTGTCGTCTCATCGAGTTTTTCAAAAAGCGGCATTTCATGAAGCGTTTTGAATATTGTCTGATATGCATGATCTGTCGGTTGCATGATTACTCTTTTTTACAATGCAGGCGGTTGATTTTTTGTATGAGTTTTTCAAGATTTTTAACGGCAAGATGTCCGCGTTTGCTGATGATGACGCCTTCTTCCTTGAGTTTGTGTATTTGAGAGCTGACGACAGAGCGTACCGATCCGATCATCTCCGCCAGCGACTCGTGAGAGAGATTGTTGATGAGTCGCACTTCGCAGTGTCCGTCGTGCGGATCTTTTTCGGGAATTGTGTGGCGTAAAATCAGTTCGGCGAGTCTGGTAGTGGTATCGTGAAATACCAGTGAAGTATTGAACTGTTCGAGTTGTCGCATCATCTCTCCCAGATAGGGAAGAAACTGCGCGTTGAACTCGGGGTGTTTGCGCAGACACGCTCTTGCCTCAGAAAGCGGCAGTTGGAGTGTAACGACCTTTTCCATCGCGATCGGAAAGGCGGTGTGCTCTTTGCCGTCAAGAAGTGCAAATATATCGTAAATATCCCCTGAACTGAGTAAAAAAGGTGCGATCGTTCGTCCGGTATCGGGATCGACCTGGGTGATTTTCAATTTACCCGAAACGATAAAATGGCAATACTTCGCGCCGATTTCCGGGTCGATTGTTTCGCTTTTTTGCCAGGTTACGGGACGAAAGCTGGCAAGGAGTTCATGTAAAACCGATTCGTCGAGTTCTCCAAAGAGACTGCTTTGTCGCAGTGCGGTGAAGGCTTTGGAATAGTCCGGATCATTTTGTTTCATAACAGAGAACTCGCTTTTTCAAAAAAGTTGCACTGAAATTGTACATCTTTTTGCCTGTTAATGAGATAATAAAGTAATTTTATTCTTCCTTTTTTTCGATTTTGTCAGTCAGCGTTTGCTTCATTTGTTGCATACGTTCTTTCAGTATTTCAAGACTTTCGGCGAAATCATCGTGTTGATGATCTTTTGCGTAGGCTCTGAAGGCATCCATCGATTCGGCGAGATGCGCTTTTTCCATCTCGATTGTATCTTGAAGTTTCTCTTTTGCAAGCTGGACGTTGCGATATTTATGAGAGATATTTTCCTGTGCGCAACTGTGTATGACCTCTGCAATCGTTTCTGAAATATCATGAAGCAGTTTTTGTGTTCGGGTATGGTTTAGGTGTTCGAGTGCCTCTTCAATACCCTCTAACATTTCATACGTGATACTTTCAACGGAGAGTCCCGTTTTTTTGGATTCGTTCAACGCTTTGAAATAGAGCGTATGTACCGTCTCTACAATACGATTTTCGAAGTTTGTGTTCTCCGATTCCAAAGACTCTATTAATTGTCGGATTTCCTCTTTGTATGACATTTGCACTCCTTCCACCCTTCTGCGGGTACCGTACTACACCTCTTTTACTTTACATAATTATATGCCAAATATTCTCATCCTTCTGTCAGTTAGCTGACATACGCTTCTGTTTTAGTTGTGTTATAATGCACTAAACAGTCTGTCAGGAGTGGAACGATGAAAACAACACAGACCATTATATACGGAATACGCGATACACTAAGCTGGCCGGTACTCAAAACGGCGTTGATGACCGGGGTGCCGCTTGCAATCGTCTGGTTTGGGATCGCTTATCTGTTGTGGCAACCGACGGTTGCATTTACCGGGATGTTTATCAGTTGGGTGCCCTTTTCGATTCTCAAAGCCAACGGTGCCTTTCTGATCGGTGGATTTGTCTGGTTTGCGGCGGTGTTGATTACCTATGCGCTGATCGTTTCGTTCGGCAATGTACTGATCTTTCGGCATGTGAGTGCGAAATCGTACAATCTCTTTTCGATTTTTTTACTTTTGCTGATTGCGCTGGGCTGGACTTTGTTTGCCTTCTTGAACTGGGACATGGTTTACGGGGAGGTGGCGAAAGTGCTGGCGTGGTTTCCGTTTCAGACACTGGAAGCGGGCGTGGCGATGATGCTTGCGGCGCTGATCTATTACAACCTTTTTATCGTGACGCTGGCGATTGTGGTATTGATGATGCGCAAATCGTTTCTGCGTCATCTGCAGGAGCGTGATTATCCAAATGCCGTGATGGTCAAAAAAGAGGAGCATGTACCGTTTTTACCGGTTGCGTTTCGTGATGCGGTGATCTTTTTTGTATTGCTGGTACTCTTTTTCCCGTTGCTGTTTGTGCCGTTTTTTAATATTCTGGTGCAGGTATTGCTCTGGGCGTGGCTGATCAAAGAGTCCTATTTTCTGGGCGCGGCGTCACTCTATGCGACCAAAGCGCAAATCGATGCGCTGCGTACGCATCAGCTGGTTTTATGGACGATCGCTGCAACGGCATCGCTGCTTAATCTGATTCCAGTCATCAATATCTTCGCACCCTTTTTCGCGCTGATTATGTATTTTCACTGGGTGATGATGCATAAAGATGCGGTGACGGTGCCTGCTTCGTAAAACGCATACACTCTGGAAGCTGCCATGAAGGGACGATATGAATCTCCCTTCGTGACAGTTCTTTGCCCAGATAGATCTGAAACGATTCGGCATGTTCTCTCTTACGTTCTTCCCGCTCAATCAAAAGTCTTGTGCGATCTTCACTCTCATATTCCCAGCAGCGTAAAGCAATACTTTTTGAAAGTGATTTGAGTCTTCCCTGCGACTGTTCGATCAGTTGATACCAGTGCCCGTGTGCGTCACGGGTATATCCCAGCATCCAGGGTGGGGCAGGGAGGTTTTCAGGTTCACAGATATATTTGACGATTTCGATCTTTTCCCCCGGAGTAACAACTCTTTCATAAATCTCTTTTCCCTGTCCCTCTTCATGTTGCGGCGTAAAAGTGATAACCGGTGTGCCGAGCATCGCCGCAAACGAGGGATTGAACGGGTAATCTTCGATCAGTCGATAGGCGTGAATGTGAAAGTTACGACTCTGATCACGATGCACTTCCAAAACGACGATTTCAGATCTATCATATACATTTTGGAGCCTGTACCGGGCAATCTTTCTGCCGTTTTTTTCTGCAATCGTATGCCAGGAAAGAGATCGATAGAGGGTCGTTTCAGGACCGTTTCCAATTCTGAGACAACGTGTCTTACTGTATGCGAGTCTGAACGGATCGAACATCACTACTCCTTTTGCTGCGTTTGCGATGCGGGGTTGTTTGCTTACATTATGATCAGCACAGGGCGTGCCAGAACGGTGTCACGATTGGTAAACGGTGAAATATTTACCATTTTTATGTTAGGTTAGTGAAACTATTTAAGAATGGTATAAAAAATTGACAAAATATACGAAAAAACGTATAAAAAGACAAAAAAATTGTCTGTTTTATCTCATATTAAATATATATTGATAGAATTACAGTATATTTGAACGGTGATAGATTACAAAGAGATTAGTAAGCCGTATATAACATACGTATTTATGTGCGGCTTATCATTCTTTTGTTACCATTTATACATGGAATCTCATGACCTGTTCAATATTTTGCATAACGCCGTCGAGGCGCAATATTACGGCAAAAAAATCAGCCAGAAAGAGATGGCTGAAAAACTTGGTGTATCGATGCGAACCTACCAGGACTGGAGGCTCGGTAACTCCAAACCGCAGGCAGTACCCGCGATCTTCAAGATGCTTGCGGAGCTAGATGAAGAGGATTTGGTACACCTGGTCAAAAAGATTTCAAAAGGACTGCGAAATGACGAAACTGACTCCCGTGGAAAGAGAAGCTTTGGATAGTCTCTTCATGAAACTCCCCGCCCATCGCGAAGGTCTGCTGGCGAAAATCAAACGCCTTTTACGAAGATATCTCTAATTTTGACTACCTCTCTTTGATACAATACTGACACAACATATATTCAACCGGTTTTTCCTCGCATTTGGTCACATGACTGGAGGAATCTCCGGTACAATGCACTTTTGCTTTTCAAAACACAATCAAGCTTGCACAGTTCTCAACCGATATAGAGAAACAACAAAAGAGTACTTCATGAACTATTTAAATAAAGTTTAGTCCAATATGCTAAACTTTATTTATGAAAAAAGATCAATATACCCTTGACAAATGAAGACTAAAGTTGTATAATAACGCCAAACATATTCGAAAAAGGTTTCGAATTGTGTGAAAGGAGTACAACGTGAGCAAAAAGAAGCGTAAACATGAACCTGAAAAAGAGGTTCATGAAGAGCAAAATGTACAGCCTGAAGAGGTAAGCCAAGGAGCGTCTGAAGAGACGTCAGGCGAAAGTGAAGAGAGCCGTATTGAAGAACTCGAAGCAAAGATCAAAGAGCTTGAAGAGCAGCGGCTTAGAGACCTTGCTGAATTTGAAAATATCAAAAAGCGTCTTGAGAAAGAGAAACAGCAGGCAATCGCCTATGCGCATGAGCAGTTTGCGAGAGATATGCTGGCGGTGATTGACTCGCTGGACAATGCCCTCTCGAGTATCGAGGGTGCAGAAAATAGTGACGAAGCACTCGCGCAGATTAAAGAGGGTATCGAACTGACGCTTGAACAGTTCAAAAAAGTGTTCGCAAAGCACGGTATTGAACTGGTAGATATGGAAGAGGGGTTCAATCCGCACTTTCATGAAGCGGTCATGCAGGTCGACAGTGACGAGCATGAGAGCGGTGAAATCGTTCAGGTACTGCAAAAAGGGTACAAAATCAAAGACAGAGTATTGAGACCGGCAATGGTTTCGATCGCGAAATAAAAACAAAGGAGTATAGAAAATGAGCAAAGTCATAGGTATCGATTTAGGAACAACAAACTCTTGTGTCGCGGTATACGAGGGGGGTGAAGCGAAAGTCATTCCGAACAAAGAGGGTAAAAATACGACACCTTCGATTGTCGCGTTTACCGATAAAGGGGAGATTCTGGTCGGTGATCCCGCAAAAAGACAGATGGTCACCAACCCTGAAAGAACCATCTATTCGATCAAAAGAATCATGGGGCTGATGTGTAACGAGTCCAAAGCGGAAGAGGCGAAAAAACGTCTGCCGTATCATGTTGTCGACAGAAACGGCGCATGTGCGATCGAAGTGGACGGCAAAACCTATACACCGCAGGAGATCTCCGCGAAAGTGTTGACCAAATTGAAAGAGGATGCGGAAGCGTATCTGGGTGGAACGGTTACGGATGTGGTTATTACCGTACCGGCATACTTCAACGACAGCCAGAGAAAGGCGACGCAGGAAGCGGGTACGATCGCAGGGCTGAATGTCGTGCGTATTATCAACGAACCGACAGCGGCGGCGCTGGCATACGGTCTTGACAAAAAAGAGGCTGAGCAAATCTGTGTTTACGATCTCGGTGGCGGTACATTTGACGTTACAGTCCTTGAAACCGGTGACAATGTCGTCGAAGTACTGGCAACCGGCGGTAACGCGTTTTTGGGTGGTGACGACTTTGACAACAGATTGATCGACTGGCTGGTAGAAGAGTTCAAAAAAGAGACGGGTATCGACCTCAAGAGTGACGTGATGGCGCTGCAACGTCTCAAAGAGGCGGCTGAAAATGCGAAAAAAGAGCTTTCGTCAGCAGCTGAGACAGAGGTGAACCTGCCGTTTATCACAGCAGATGCGAGCGGTCCGAAACACCTTGTCAAAAAGATCACCAGAGCGAAATTCGAATCTCTGATCACAGATCTGGTAGATGAGACGATCACTAAAATCGAAGAGGTACTCAAAGATGCGGGTGTCTCTAAAAACGATATTAAAGAGATCGTCATGGTCGGTGGTTCGACACGTGTACCGCTCGTACAGGAGAAAGTCAAAAACTTCTTCGGTAAAGAGCTGAACAAATCGGTCAACCCTGATGAAGTCGTTGCGATCGGTGCCGCGATCCAGGGTGCGGTCATCAAAGGTGATGTCAAAGATGTCCTGTTGCTTGACGTCACACCGTTGAGTCTGGGTATTGAGACACTGGGCGGCGTAACCACCAAGATCATCGAAAAAGGTACGACGATTCCGGTCAAGAAAACGCAGGTCTTCTCGACAGCGGAAGATAACCAGCCTGCCGTTACGATCCATGTCGTACAGGGTGAGCGTGAGTTTGCCAAAGATAACAAATCGCTCGGTCAGTTCAACCTCGAAGGTATTCCGCCCGCACCAAGAGGTGTGCCGCAAATCGAAGTTACCTTCGATATTGACGCGAACGGTATCTTGACTGTTAGTGCGAAAGATAAAGCGAGCGGTAAAGAGCAAAAAATCACGATTACCGGTTCGTCAGGTCTGAGCGAAGAAGAGATCCAAAAAATGGTTCAGGATGCCGAAGCGCACAAAGCCGAAGATGAAAAACGCAAAGCATTGATTGAGGCGAAGAATCAGGCGGACGCACTGGTCTATCAAACAGAAAAATCGCTTGCGGATCTCGGCGAAAAAGTCGATCCGGGCGAGAGAGCGAAGATCGAATCGATCCTCAACGAGCTCAAAGAGTTGCTTAAAAACGAAGATGTCACCAAAGAGCAAATTGACGCCAAAGTCAAAGAGCTCAGCGAAGCGAGCCACAAACTGGCAGAAGCTGCGTATCAACAAGAGCAGGGCGGTGCAGCCGGCGGCGCCGGAGCGCAAGGCGGTGCTCAGGGTGGTAGCAAAGGCGGTGATGACGATGTCATCGATGCGGAAGTCGAGTAATCCTCGCTTTCGTTGTGACAAGGGAGTGCATATCTATGCGCTCCCTTTTTTTATCGGGTAACACTTCATGAGATACGAACACCCGTTTGAACCGATCCTCTTCCCCGATACCAAAATTCTGATTCTTGGTACATTTCCCAGCCTCGATTCGTTCAAGTATGACTTCTACTATGCACACAAACGCAACCAGTTTTGGAAAATTCTTTCTGAAATTTACACTATGCCGGCAGAAACGAAAGCGCAGCGTATCACACTGCTCAAACATGCTAAAATAGGACTCTACGACATTGTCGCTTCATGTGAACGCCAAAACTCCAGTGACGCAAATCTTAGAAACTGTACTTTGACTGACATCCCCGCTATTTTGAAACAGTATCCGAATATCGAACTGATCGCATTTACCGGTAAAAAAGCGGCGGAACTTTATCGTAGAGCCTACAGTGATTTGCCCGTTCGAACCATCACACTTCCCTCTCCCTCTCCGGCATACGCAAGCATGCGCTACGAAGAGAAGCGGGAGATTTACAGAGCGGTTTTTCAGGGAGTGTGACATACGTACATAATTGACTTAATACGACACTTTATGTTACAATAAAGCATGTGGTTTATCGTGTGATTTACAATACAAAGGAATATGATGACGATTGTTGCGAATGAACTGAGAATCAAAGGTGTCAAAGCACTTAACGAGGCATTACAAAATGAAGAGGAAGCGTATATCAGTGTACGTGGAAAACCGGAATATGTCGTGATGAAAGCAGAAAAATATGAAAAACTGAAAGAACTGGAACTCGATATCGCTTATCTTGAGGCGATGCGTGATCTTGAAAACGGTAACTACACGACAGAGAGTGCCAAAACACATATCGAATCATTGAAAAATGCCTTACGAGATCGTTAATCCCGATTCCTATCGGAAGAAAGCGATCGCTTTCTTCAAAAAGCACCCTGATCTGTTGCCACGCTATGAAAAGTCGATCACTCTTCTGACGATCGATCCCCATCATCCTTCACTCAGACTTCATAAACTCAAAGGCAAACTGGCAGAGTATCATTCTGTATCTATTTCTATGCAGTATCGAATTGTTGTCTATTTTATTATACGCGAAAAGCAGATTGTTTTGATCGACATCGGCAAACATGAGGATGTCTATTGAACACCGATGAGCACAGGCCGGTTTATAAAATCGACGGTGATTTCCTTACCATCGCACAATGCAGAATAAGAAGAGGATTCCGATCCGAAAGGTTGCTTCCGGATCGGGATGTTCTTAATGATGTGCAGGTTCAGGTACTTCGGCTGTGCCTGGTTTTGCATTCTCAAACGCGCCGTGTTTGTACGCCTGAAACGCCATTGCTCCTGCGATAATCAGTAGCGCCGTAATGATAAACAAGAGTAATTGTTTCTTCATGATAGAATCCTTTTGAAAAAGATGATTCGAGTATAACCAACTATTCGGTAAAAAAATGAAAAATATTTAAGGTAATTACAATGTTTAAGTATCAAGGCATCCGATCGGTATTTTTGAGTCTATTGCTTCTTGTCTGGTTTGGCGGTTGTGAAGAGAAGTCTGTTGTGCAGTGTTATGACCTCTCTTTGAAGGGGCATAAACTAACTCGGCTGCGTATCAGCAGTGCAGATATGAGACTTCGGAAGATCACGGCGCAGATTTTGGCAAAAGAGGGGATTCATATCGATGATGATGCCGCTTACACACTTGAGGTGGAAACAAGTCGTTACGCACACCACTGCAACAATCCGCTCACTTGCAGTTACGATGCAACTTATGACGGATATGTGCGTGTGCAACTTATGCAAAATATGCATCCTGTCTGTATGGTGCAGCGTGACTATCACGGCAAGTTCTCACAGAGCTTGCTTGCCGAGGTGATCGAAACGTTATTTGAAAAGCTCGGGTTGCGTCGCTGAATCCGCATATTTCTAAAAAATATTTTGACGACGCCGATATAGGGATAACTCAAAATTACAGGAGAGCTATATGTTTGGACGAACAACGACACAGGAGCGATATACAGTGTTAGAGAATAACGACAGAGTAGCACAGCTGGAGCAGGAGAACCGCGAACTCAGAGATCAGCTGGCGCAGTTGCAAAGCAGCCTAAGTTACTATCAGGATACCACAAAAGTGAGATGCTCAAAATCAGAGAGAAACTGATGGAGACGTTGATCGGAAGTTATGAAGACGGTGTACACTTTTTGCAAAATACGATCGATGAAAACCTCTTTATGCTCAACAACAT
>WGAE01000264.1 GCA_015489185.1 Campylobacterales bacterium | reverse complement strand
TGACGTCTGAAATCGCCGTTTTTTGCATTTTCAAACCCCGAAAAATGGGCATTTTAAGATTGGATTAATTATTAACCGAATCTTAAATATTTTTCTCCTGAGTGAGAGGAGATACATTGAGCATATTATATCATTTTGCTTAAAAATAATCAAGTTTTTCATCGGATGAGATACTCCTCGAGTCTTTCGCGGTTGTCGTACAGGAAGCGGTAGACTTCGAAGGCTTCGTGTGCGGGGAGGTCTTTGGCGGTGGTTTTGTCGTAGATGTAGCCTTTGAGGTTGATGCCGAGCATTCTGCCTTTGTAGATGATTTCGGGGTAGATGTCACGTGCAATGTCGGCACGTAGATCATCACGTAGTTTGTTGATAAATCGAAAAAAGTCTTTGTTCTTTCTGTATTTTGGACGGTGTTGCTCCTGAAGCAGGCGTTTGATCTCACGCAGTTCAAAGAGTATTTCATCGACCCATTCCGGGCGGGTGTCGTTCTCTTTGAGCATCTTTTCCATCTGTTCGTAGACGGTCATCATCACTCCTTAGAAAAAGTCATACGGATGTGCCAGATCCAGTGCCGCACCCATCCGTATGCCGTGGTGTTTGATACGATAGATGCGGATATCGTCCTGTTCTTCATTGCAGAGCGATACGATCCGCTCCACCAGTGCCGTGACCTCGTTACGTGTCGCATCGGTAACCAGAAAGAGTGAGTACTGAAACCGGATCGCTTTTTTTTCGAGTGTTTTTGCAATTTTACGCAGGCGTTTAGGATCGGCTATGTCGTAGGCGATCACAAAATCATACCGGCGCATTGTCCACCTCCGTCAGTTTCGCCAGAATATACCCCTCATGATCGATCAGATAAAGCTCCGTTTTCCGGCTGAGTGCATAGCAGGTGCCGATGGTGACATCGATCGATTTGTTCAGATAAAGGCGCGCCAGATGTAAAAACGCGACACGATAACTGCCTGTGGTGTTACGGACCTCCAGATATGTTTCGTGCAGGGTGAGTTTGGTATGGGGATCTCTTAGAATCAGTGTGCGTTTTTTCACAGCAGCCCCCTGATTTCGCTGATGGAAGCGTCGATACGCGGTTCGAGCGCGGCGGCAAAGGTGCGAAAAGGTTGCCAGAGTTTTTTGCGCCCTTCATAGCGCAGATAGACGCCCCCTTTTTTGCTGAAATCGCGCGGTGTGACAAGCTTACGGGCGAAGATATCGTGGACAAATTCGTTGATATCGGCGCGATAAAGTTCGAGCAGATCGGAAGCGAGCGCCATATGGGAGCGAAACGGACGGTGTAAAAAACCGAGCGACGGTTCGAATCCAAATCCGATCAATCGTACGGCGATCAGGTTGTAAAAGAGGGTATAGTACCAGGAGAGGAGGGCGTTGAGCGGATCTTTGGGCGGGCGTTTGGTACGTTTACCTTTGTGCAGCGTTTTTGGGAACAGGGCAAAATAGTGTACAAAGTAGGCGCGTGAAAAGCTCCCTTCAATGCCAAGCAGCGTATCGAGTGTTGTCGCTTCATGAATCTGTTTGCGTACACTTTCGGTTTCCATACTGATTTGATGCTTTTGGAGTTGTTCGGCGTGGAGGGTGACCTTTCTGGTTAAAATCATTTTGGCGATCGGCAACGCTTTGGTGGTGCAGGCGCGGTACTGGGAGAGCTTGAGTTCGGCATTTTTGGCGGAGGTGGTGATGAGCAGCGCACTTTTGGTAAAGTCGGATGAGAGCAGCACTACCTGCACCCCGCCGGCGGAAAGTCTTGTAAGGTCGGTGCTTTTGAGGTTTTGTGTGCCGACCAGCAGCAGGGTGTCTATCAGATGCAGCGGGATTTTTCGTGTATCAATCGTGAGCAGATCATTTTTGACAGAAAGCGCACTCTCTTTTTTATCGACAATGACAATATTCATAATATAATCACTCCCTTGTCGTAGCCGATGAAATCCGCCTTTCCGAAACAGAACGGCTCCCCTTCGATGGCGATGATGTTGATCTTGTCGTTGTCGCGGATAAGCTTTTCGAGTTTGGCGACCAGCTCTTTGAGTAGCTTCGCGTCCAGCGGCGCCTCGACCGCGCTCTTTTGACCGCCCAGCGCGTAACCGTAGGCGACCTTACGCACTTTTCGCAGTCGTTTCTTGTCGGCAATGTCATAGCAGATCAGATAATATTCAGTTCGCAAACAGTCTCTCCTCTCTTATCTGAGATATTTGGTTTACTTGAAAAGATTATAGAAAAATTTAGCGACGTAATGTGTCGTCGGGGGAGTTTTTGGCAGAGGGTGTCGTGCTAAGATGAAGTGAGCAGTTTTTGCGTGACACGTTTTAAGTGCGGAAGTTTGTTACGTATTACCGATTCTATAACGGAAAGGTTGACACCTTCATAATCGTGCGCGATAAAATTGCGTATATCGTAGGTTCCTTTTAAATCACGCTTATCAAAATGCGAGAGAATTTCAAATTCGCTCTCTTTGGCAAGTTTGTCAAACTGTTCAGCTATGGATGTCAGATGCATCAATATTGCGGCACGTGCGTTTTTCTCATCGTTCAGTGCTTCGGTAATATTACCGCTCTCATCGACAATTTCAAAAATAAATTGTATCTTTTTATCAATGTATGCAATTCTTTGCAGTGCTTTAGACATACATTATCTCGTTTTGAATGGTTTTGATGATAAAAGAGTCGCTGTCCAGATCCAAAACGTCGCATTTTCTGGAAAATTTTTCAGAAATTTTGGATTTAATTTGTCTGACCAGATTGAAATAGTCCCACGCATCATGTTTTGAAAGATATGTTTTTTTCAACTTGATTACAATATCTATGTCACTGAATACGTCGGCTTTCTCTTTTGCATAAGAGCCGTACAAACCAAGTTTTTCAACACCTTCCAGTTCCAGTGAAGGCTTGATATCTCTCAAAAAAGCCAAAATTTTCTCTTTTGTTACAGGAGTGTCTGTTTGAGTCACCTGAACTACCTTTTGGGGTTTATTATTTCCGTTTAAAAATTATAACATAATTCTGAGAGAAACGAGACATAGCAATGC
>WGAE01000263.1 GCA_015489185.1 Campylobacterales bacterium | reverse complement strand
ATACCTCTCACTGATTATCGATTTATCTTTTGTGTTGTGTATAAAAATACAGCATCAAGATGGAGACGGGGTATCGAAAAAAATGAAATTCAGTTTGAATTAGCGGAATACAAAGGTCGATATTTTGATGATATTTATACAAATGATGTACAATTCTTTACCAAAGAGTATAAAAAACATTTTCATAAGGATTTAACTTGCTAAACTTTTCCCAAATGCTTCTCAAACTTCAGACCTACTGGGCGGATCAGGGGTGTGCGATTGTGCAGCCGTACGATATCCCCTCGGGTGCGGGGACGTTTCACAGTGCGACTTTTCTGAAAGCACTCGATCCATCACCCTGGGCGGCGGCATATGTGGCGCCGAGTCGCCGTCCTACCGACGGGCGATACGGTGAAAACCCCAACCGTCTGGGGGCGTATTATCAGTTTCAGGTGATTATCCAGCCCAGTCCCGATAACATTCAGGAGCTTTATCTTAAAAGTCTCGAAGCGCTGGGGCTCGATCTGAAAGATCATGATATCCGCTTCGTCGAGGACAACTGGGAGTCGCCGACACTCGGTGCGTGGGGGCTTGGCTGGGAAGTGTGGCTGGACGGTATGGAGGTGACGCAGTTTACCTATTTTCAGCAGGTGGGCGGCTTTGCCTGCGATCCGGTCGCCGTGGAGATCACCTACGGTACCGAACGTCTGGCGATGTATCTGCAAAATAAAGACAATGTTTACGATATTGTCTGGAGTGAAAACGAACACGGTGTGACGACTTACGGCGACGTGCACAAACGCAGCGAGTATGAGTTCAGCAAATATAACTTCGAACTTGCCGATACCGACATGCTCTTTCGCCATTTCGATGACTACGCCAACGAGTGCAAACGTTGCCTTGAAGCGAAGTTGCCGCTGCCTGCCTACGACTACTGCCTGCTCGCGTCACACACCTTCAACACCCTCGACGCACGCAAGGCGATCTCCGTGACAGAGCGTCAGAACTATATTCTCAAAGTGCGCGAACTTGCCAAAGGGTGTGCCGAAGTCTACAAAGAGAGCCTGGAAGAAACCGTACAGGCGTAAATACTTTCAGAGAGGGCATCCTGACCGCACCTCTCTGAACGGTTTAACAAAATATTAAGTCTACTTATATCACAATACGGTATCACAAATCCGGAAGGCTGTTCATGAAACGAAAAGCGGTGCATCTGCTTTTGCTTCTGTCGCTGTTTTTCAATGCCGCGCATGCGTTTATCATCGCTTCGCAGGAGCATTGTGTGCATGAAACGCCGGTCGAATATGTGACGGAGATATCGCATAGCAACGATTGCGGCGATCTGTGCGATCTGCACCACTTTTTCCACTGGAGTGCGATTGTTACGACTTTCGCGCCGGTATTGGAGGCGGATCTGCCGCCCGAACAACCGACCTCTTACAAACATCTGCATATCATTCAACTCACCCCTAACGATACCAAACCTCCTATACGCTGATCCTTTCTCTTACACGCTAGTTCTCTCTTTTTGAGGGCATATTTTTCAATAAGGATCAGTTCATGAAATATCTTATTTTTTCGGCACTCGTGTGCCGTCTGGTGTTTGCGCGGGAGATGACACCTGCGGAGCATCTGCAGTTACACAACTATAATCAGCGTCCGTCGCTAAGGCAGCAAGCTGAGCGCAAGGCGCAGCGTCTGCCCGAAATAGATATATCGAGCGCACGTAAAATCGCCCGAAAGGTCTGTACACGCGGCAAATTGCGGCTCAGGCTCACCCATCGCGACACGCTGCTCTACTACATTGCCACAACACCGGGTTGCACGGTCTGGATCAACGCGCTGGACGGGTCACTGATCGTGCCGGGAAGTAGACAAAAGGAACAAAAATGAAACAACTCGTTTTATTGATCGCACTTATTACAGGTGCGTTTGCGATCGATTTTCAGACTTTCAAACGGGAGGTGCTCGCCAACGCGAAGATTTTAGAGGCGCAAAAGCTGGAGCTTGCGATGCAGCGGGAGCGAAACCGTATTGACCTGCGGAGTGAAAATCCAGAGCTTGGTATCGAAGGGGCGCGTTACAATGCCGACGGAGGTGAGGATACGTGGGGATACGCGCTCGATCTGCGTCAGCGGGTGCGTACGGGTAGCTTCATGAAGGGGCTTCGCCAAAAAGCTGAGGCTGCCGCACTGTTGCGCAGAGCCTACCAAACTGAAGGGCGTGCGGGTTTTCTGAAAACACTCGAGACGCTCTACACACGCTACGTTTATGCGGTAAAGCGCGAAGCAATTTTGCGGGAAGAGCAACAGCTTTTGCAACAAGTGGCGCAGATGGTCGAAGCCCGCTACAAGAGCGGTTCCGATACGAAAGTATCCTGGCTGCAGGCAAAGAGTGAAGCGGATGCGCTGAAGAGCGAAGTGATCACGGCGAAGATACGGCAAAAGACGCTGTATCGGCAGATGATGGCACTGGCTGGAATTTCGGAATCGACACCGCTGGAGGCACGATTTCTCTATACTTCCGAAGTAGCGGCATCCCCCTCCGACAAACCGGCGCCCGCACTGAAGATCGCCGAAGCGAAAGAGAGGCTCTATGCCGGAGAGTATACCGCACGAAAAGGGAGCTTTCGCCGTTTTGATATTGTCGGCGGGGTGGAGAAAGAGCCCGATCAGACGATCGGTCGTGTCGGTGTGGCGTTGCCGCTGGTACTCTTCAACCGCCAAAAAGAGGAGCGCGCACTGGCAAAGCTGAAGATGAAACAAGCCGCACTGCAAAAAGCGCAGCTTCAGATCGAAACCGAACAGCAAAAACGGATGTATCGCGAATCGATCACGTTGCTTGGGGAGAGATACCGCAGCCTCGAAACGCTCTACAAAGAGCAGAAGGCGTTGACGCAACTGCTCGAGGAGGGGTACAAAATCGCCAAAAGTTCTGTTTTCGTACTCATGAGAGCCAAAAACAAACTGATCGAGACACGAAAAGCGCTCTTAAAAACACAAAAAGAGATCAACGAGCAGACGATAGCGCTGCGTTTTTTACAAGGAGCATACAATGACTAAATATATACTGTTGATACTCATCCCGATTTTCACACTTGCCGATGCGATTACGCTCGCCAAAGCGGTGCAAAAGCCGCTGGGAGAGGTTGTGACCACCAACGCGCAGATCGTGCAGCTCTCCAACCAGCAGCAAAAGATCGTCTCGCGTCTGGCGGGGCATGTCGAAAACTATTTCGTCAAAACCGGCGACCGGGTCAGGAAGGGCGATAAAGTGGCGCTGATCGAGTCGATCGCACTTTCGCAGATGACGGCAGATTTCGTCGCACTCAGAACACAGGCGGAGGCGGCGAAGGCGCAACTTGTCACAACGCAAACGCTCTACAAAAAGGGACTCGCTTCCAAAGATGCGCTGAACGAAAAACGCATCGCGCTACAGGAGATTCTGGCGAAGCAAAACGCGCTTGCGTCACAACTGCACTCACTCGGGATCGATCCACAAAAGCTGCAAAAGGCGACAGATAAATATCTGCTGCATGCGCATGCCGACGGTGTGGTCGGGGAGGTATATGTGCCTCTGCATGCCAATGTCGGTGCCCAGACGCCGCTCATGTCTGTCGTAAGCCAGAGCGGTTACTACGCCGTCGCCTATCTCGGCATGCAGGATGCGATGAAAGTGACCCCGCATACAAAGGGCTTCGTCACGGTTGCGCAGAAGAGTTATGCGACAGATTTTGTCCAGCTGATGCCAAAAATAGACGAAGAGACACAGCGCGCCAAACTGCTCTTCAAGATCCAACACCCTCCCAAAAATCTCCTGATTGATGCCTTTGTACAGATGGAGATCGCACTCGAACCTGTGCGTGAAGCGGTGATGGTGAAAAAGTCGGCGCTTTCGCTTTTCAACGGTGAGTGGGTCGTTTTTGTACCGGTGGAAGCCGCTCATGAAGAGGAGGAGCATGAAGCGCATGCAGAGGAAGAACACGAAGCGAAGGAGGAACACGGCGAAGAAGAGCTTGAACACGAACATCATGAAGCGGTGCCTTATGCTCCGAAAGTTGTCAAAATCGTCGCGAGTTTCGGTGATGAAGTGGCAGTCAAAGGGATCGGTGCAGGTGCGTCGTACGTGGCGGAGGGTGTCTATTTTGTCAAATCGATGCTCCTCAAATCCGCCCTCGGCGAGCACGGGCATTAGGAGCGGGAGATGAAACGATTTTTTCAACTGTTGATACAATATAAGTTTTTGATCCTTGCGCTCTTTATCGCTATCGCCGGCTTCGGCTACAAGGCGTACCGTGAAATCCCGGTTGATGCCTTTCCGGACATCACGCCCAAGCAGGTGATTATCTACACCGAGAGTCCCGGAAATTCCGCCGAAGATATCGAGAAGCTCATCACTTATCCGATCGAAGCGGCGATGGCGGGGCTGCCCGGGGTCAAATTGATTCTCTCCAACTCCATCTTCGGACTCTCCTACGTCTCGATCTTTTTCGAAGACAAGTACGACACCTACCTGCTCAGGCAGCTGGTAACCGAGCGGCTCAGCACCGTCGATATTCCGGAGGGGTGGGGTAAACCTGTCATGGGA
>WGAE01000262.1 GCA_015489185.1 Campylobacterales bacterium | reverse complement strand
CGCAGGAGCTGATACCGGTTCTTACAAAAATACTCAAACAGGACAGTTAACTCTATGCTACTTACTATCGGAATCATCTATTTTATCTACGTACTGACACGTGTGTACATCTCCACGATGGAGATCGGATTTGTCGCAAAGGCAAAAAAAGACCCGGCGGTCATTCTCGATCCCGCCGGTTACGTGAAGGCGGCGGAGTACAAAATCGCGACGCAGCGGATGGATATGCTCAGCACCCTCTGGGATTATGTACTCTTTATCTTCTGGATCGGATACGGGCTTCGCTGGCTTGAAAAGGCGATCAATATCTCCGATCCGACCCTCAAATCGGTCGTCTATGTGCTTGCCTTCATCGTCATCGGCTATCTGCTGACACTGCCCTTTGATCTCTATAAAACCTTCTATCTCGATAAAAAATTCGGTTTTTCGAAGATGACCCCGAAACTCTATCTGACCGACCTGCTCAAAAGCGCGGCGCTCTTTTTTATTTTCGGCGGCGCGATCATCTGGGTGCTGGTCAAATTCATCGCTATGGGCGATCAGTGGTGGCTCTGGGGATTCGGCTTTATTTTTATCGTCATCTTGATCATCAACATGATCTATCCGACCTTCATCGCACCGCTTTTTAACAAATTTGAACCGCTCAAAGATGAAAACCTCAAAGCAAAGATCGAAACATTGTTGCAAAAAGCGGGACTTAAAAGTGAGGGGGTCTACACTGTCGACGCCAGCAAACGTGACACACGTCTGAACGCCTATTTCGGCGGACTGGGCAAATCGAAGCGTGTCGTGCTCTACGATACGCTCGTCGAAAAACTGAACGAAAAAGAGTTGCTCGCCGTACTGGGACATGAACTGGGGCATTACAGCCACAAAGATATTTTGAAAAATATCTTCATGACAAGCGTTCTGATGTTCGTACTCTTTTATATTTTCGGGCACCTGCCCCAGCAACTCTTTGACGCAATCGGCATTCCCAAAGCACCGCATACGATCATCGCGATTTTTCTGATCTTTTCGCCTGTGGTCTCGTTCTTTTTTCTGCCGCTTTTCGGGATGGTCAGCCGCGCGAACGAATATGCCGCCGACGCCTACGGTGCTGAGAGTCAGGATGCCCCTTCTCTGGCAAACGCGTTGCAGAAACTGGCAAACGAAAACAAAAGTTTTCCAAAATCGCATCCGCTCTTTATCTTCTTCTACCATACCCATCCGCCGCTGATTGAGCGACTTCGAAGGCTAGGTGTACAGATTGACGATGAAACCGCGTGATCTGACGATCGCCGGGGCGGTCAAAAGTGCCGCCCTCAGACTACAAAGCCGAAAAGAGGCGCAGATTTTGATGGCGCACCATCTGGGATCTGACCGAATCCGGGTGATGACACGCGATCACGAGTCGCTGAAAAATCCGGGCGCCTACTTTGCCCTTGTGGCGCGCCGGGAGGCGGGAGAGCCGATCGAATATATCACCGGTCAAGTCTCTTTCTATTCGCGTACGTTTCATATCGCGCCCGGCGCGTTGATTCCCCGTCCCGAAACGGAATTGCTGATCGACGAAGCGGCTACCGTTTTGCGCTCAGAAACGATCGCGCGCATTGCGGAGATCGGTACCGGCAGCGGGGTGATTGCCGTAATGCTGGCGCTGATCTTTCCAAACCTTCAGATTGTCGCGACCGACATCAATCCCGACGCACTCAAAATCGCCCGTATCAACACGCAAAAATTCGGCGTGGCGGATCGCATCGTATTTCATGAAACTTCGTTGCTGGACACAATTAACGAAAATTTTGATATGATCATCTCCAATCCCCCCTATATCGCTGAGGGTGCCGTACTTGAAAAGCCGCTTTCATACGAGCCGCAAAACGCACTTTTCGGGGGTGAAAAAGGGGACGAATTGCTACGTAAAATCATAGAACTGGCGCTTGAACGCGATACGAAATGGCTGCTGTGTGAAACCGGTTACGACCAGGAGGCGCCCCTTTCACGCTATCTTCGGCAAAAGGGGATCCGACAGTTTCGTTTCTATCGCGACTATGCGGGACTTAATCGCGGATTTGTCGCAAAATTGAAGGAGTGAGTCATCAAACAGGAAGATGTGATCATTTTCAAAGATGTTCATAAGTCGTTCGGTCCCAAAGAGGTGCTCAAAGGGCTCAGTTTTCGAATCCAAAAAGGAAAAGTCTGCGTCGTGATGGGACCCTCCGGAACAGGAAAATCGACCGTCATCAAACATATCGTCGGATTGCTCAAGCCTACCTCTGGGGAGATTATCGTCGAGGGGATTCACGTCGAAAACGCCGATGAAGAGACACTCCTGAAAGTACGTAAACGCGTCGGGTTCGCCTTTCAGTTCGGCGCGCTTTTTGACAGTATGACGGTTTATGAGAATGTCGCGTTTCCGCTTCATGAACATACCGATCTCAAAGAGGATGTCGTGTTGCAAAAGGTGCGTGAAGCGCTGGAGATGGTCGGACTCAACCCCGACGATGTGATGCGCCTCTATCCGCATGAACTGAGCGGCGGTATGCAAAAGCGTGCGGCGATCGCACGAACGATCATTCTGCGCCCCCATATCATTCTCTACGACGAGCCGACTTCAGGGCTTGATCCTATCGCAAGCGACCTGATCTCCCGTCTCATCGTCAAACTGCAACGGGAGCTGGGGACGACATCGGTTGTCATTTCGCACGATATCAAGGAGAGTTTCAAAATAGCGGATCAGATGATTATGCTCTATGAAGGAAAGATTCTCGCAGACGACGAACCGGAGTTTTTCAAAACGACCGACAATCCGCTGATACGCAGATTTGTCGACGGGATCAGCGAGCTTGCGCTCGAAGAGTGATCAGGCCGCCGTCTCACACTTCTGCGCCAGTTTTTCGCCCAGTCTCGCCATCAATCCGTCGGGTGTATCGCTCTCTTCGTGGGTCGTGATGGCGTATTCGAGTTTGACATGCATATTGACAAAACTTTTTGATTCGGCGATACTCTTGATCAGATGGGCGATCTTCTCCGCCGATTCGTAACTGCACTCGGGCAACATCAGCAAAAAGGTATCTTCGTCCCATTTTGCGAGAACATCGTGCTCGCGCACTTCAAAACGGATCGTATCGAGCAGTTTCTGTGTCGCTTCACGCACGAAGAAAGCATCTTTTTTGTCCCACTGCATCCGAAAGAGAATGAACGAAAGCTCTTTCTCGTTGTTGCGATCGTTATGAATATCCGAATTGGCAAACGCCGTCAGTTTCTCTTTGGTATAGGTCGCCAGAAATTCGTCAAACGACACCTGATCTCGGAGGCGATCCGAACGTAAAAACGCTTTGATAAAAAACATCTTTTTTCCAACCATGATATTTACCTGCCTTCGTTTTTTTACGAGTACCCTTGCGTACTCACAAAGCAAATCGGAATTTCGAAAAAAATTGTTAGATTTTTTTAAACTTTTTTCGAAAAACGAAACAGTGTGTTACCTTTTCGGATATCGGTTAAAATCGTTTTGCAATCAAAATCGCATATTTTGCGTTTTTGATTGACTTTGGCAAAATGATAGAATTATTATACCCTTTTTTTACTTCCTGTTCTTTTGTTAAATTGTAAAAACAAACCATTGTATAACTTTTTTTAACAACTTTTCTTTTTTATACAGTAACATATGATCGTAAATAATTGTTATATATTCTTAATAACCCTTCCAATTGGTAGGGTATTAATTAAACTTTAATCTATTTAATACGATAATAGTTTATCTTGATCTACCTTGTGGTAGAGGGAATAATTCCCACAAGTGGTCACGCCCCACCGTAGCGGGCGACCTTTTCTAAAACCATTCAAACCCAATCGACTTATTTCCCTCATATCTTTTTAACCTTTTTTTATAACGTTGTCTTTCTGTCTTATAAACAAGATAAGTTGAAACTAAAAATCTGCTACTTCTTTTGCTCTCTTTACGAATAATGACTAAAAAATCTAATTTTTGATGCCAAAGATGCAGTGTTTCTTTTCCTTTTATTTTTTCATAAAAATATACAATATTAGAGTTACTTAACCACTGCTCAATAATTGTTTTTATCCAATGAATTCTTTTAGCCCTTGCTGCATCATATGAGCGTTTATTTTCAGGGTATGGACATGGATTATTTCTTTTTATTTTATCGTTTTCATCTTTAGTTATAATATGCCAAAATCTTTCTGGTTTTTTTGAGTTATTAAAAGGACAATCACATAATATAGACTTT
>WGAE01000261.1 GCA_015489185.1 Campylobacterales bacterium | reverse complement strand
GCACTGACGATGGTGGCGTCTGAGTCTGGCAGTTCGAAACCGAGATTTTTGTCCGGTTCCGGATTTTCATCGATTGCAAGACCGCCCATCAGGGTCAGTTTATCGTTATAGCGGTGTGTCAGACCGATTCGCCACGCGTCGGTATCTTTCCAGTTTCTTGGTTTGGGATCGTCAAATCCCGATTTGAGTGCGACAGGAACGTTATCTTTAAACTGGAAGTCGAGTTTTTTATATTTGGACCAGAAGGTTCTGTCCCACTCCAGTTCGACCGTTGTCGGACCGAAATTATAGGCAACCGCAAAGGCCGCAACGGCGGGCAGGGGCACATCGACACTTGCACCGCCGTCGTAGAGTTTGGTGCCGCTCAGATAGAGTTTCGCGTTTCCTTCATGGTTGAGATTGACATTTGAGCGGTAGGTTGCCGCAATGTTCAGATTGTCAAGAGGGCGATAGCTCAACGCCAGATTGTAACCGTACTCGGTGGTATCGGCTTCCATGTCTCTTGCGGCGGGTTTGTTGATCGCTCCCTGTGACTTGAGGGTTACGGGCATACCGTCACTTTTGACCACCCCATCGCTGTAGACCAGACGCACCCCGCCGCCCACGGCGAATCGGTCGTTGATTTTGTAGGCAAACGAGGGATTAAGTTCGACAATCTTGAGGGTGAACTCTTTGGCAAAAAGCTCCTGATACGGGGTTTTCCACCGTTTGGAGAGTCCGCCCGGAACATTGAGCGAAAGACCGAAACGCCATCCATCGTATGATTTGGAGCTGTAAAAGAATCCGGGTGCGGCGAGATTCTCCTCCTCGGTATGTCCGTTGAAAAGTGCCCCGCGTTTGTCGGTATATTTGATCTCTGCAAGATTGATATAGATCAAATCGCCTTCAACCTGATGACGGTTGGGGTTAAATGCCATATTTGCCGGGTTGTAGTAGGTGGCGTCGGCGCCGTGTGCTCCCGCGATATAAGCGGCGCTGAGTGCGGTCGATTTGACCGAAGATTCGGGCAGACGATATCCACTTGCCTGCAGCAGTGACGCCGTCGCGATACCGATTGCGATTACTCTTTTATACATGATTATTTCCCTCCTTTTCTAACCGTATCGAACCATTGGATTACTTGCGGATAGGCTGCCTTCGCACACGCGCCGTGAATCGTTGCGGGCGGGGTTGCCTGAACCCCTTCGATCGGTACGATTTCCACGTTTGTCGCACCCTGATTCACAAAAGCCTGATAGGCGATTTGGCTCATTGCAAACGGGATAATGTCGTCGTTTTTACAGTGGATCAGTTTCATCGGCATCTGCGGTTTCCAGTCGATCGGTGAATTCTCTTTGAAATGTTTACGTAGCGGCAGATTCGGATCGTTCTGATAATCGCTCATGAAGCTGCTTTTGAAGAGTTTATCCGGAGCCTGATCGGCTGGATTGTGCGTCTGGACCATATTTGGCAGTGAGAGATAGGCGACCGTTGTATTGTGCTCTCCGTCGAAGATGGTATTGACAACAGGTTGATACTTCTCGACGATCACATCGGAGAGATTGACATCTTCGTAGGTATCGGCATACGCTTTGATCACAAACGCCAGATAGGGTGGAAACGCCATCACCGGCTGGGAGATCGCTCCAAGCGCCATCTTTTCCATATCATAAGGTCCAGCCATCGGTGCGACCGCCATCAGATGAATTTCGGGATGATGTTCCTGAATCTCTTTTGCCGCCGCCATCGTCGCGTATCCCCCTTCGGAGTATCCGGAGAGAAATACCTGACCGTTTATCGGCAGACCCGCTTTGTTGGCAAATGCAATCGCCGCTTCGATCATATCGACCGTGCTGTTTGCCAGAGATTTTTCCAGTACAAACGGATGCGGATGGTCCGCAGATGCCCCGTAGCCGATATAATCTGGCTGTAGTGTCATAAAACCGGCAACCGCGCTGTAAGCCGTTGCCAGATCATTCGGCATATGTGAACTTTTTGCCGCAACGCTAGGCGCTTCACTGTTCAGAAAAATGGTGCCGTGCTGATCGCTGACGATCGAAAGCGAAAAGTCTGTACCGGTTTTTGCTTTGTATGCTTTCATGAATTGCGGGGAGATGTCGGGAATTGTCAGCAAGCCTGACGCCACCACCTCTTTGCCGTGTTCGTCTCGGGTTTTATAATTGATAACGTAAGATTTGAGTCCCAGTAACGCCTGCTGACCGCTCCCGGCGGCATCTAGTCCCGCCTGAATTTGTTCTTTTGTTACCGTTACGACCGGTTTGAACGTGTCGGGTGTCAGTACCAGATTGCTCCCGACGACATTTTCGTTTTCGTTATCGTAGCCGCCGCATCCGCCAAGCAGCACAACCGCTGTCATTGCCGAAAAGAGCGCCGTTTTTACCTCTTTGATCATAAATCCTCCTTCAGATTTGGCTTATCAAATTATAGGTAAAAAACGGTTAAACTATTACATTTTCGAAACTATCCGTCTGTTTTGCATACTTACATGAAGGTGGGGGCGTCGTTCGAGAAGAGAATCAGATCCCCGGGAAGTGTCTCTTCGGCGAGCACCTCTTCAAGTCTGCTCTTATCACGCAGGATCACTTTGCGCGCCTTTTGGATGTGGGTTGCCAGTACTTTGGCGTTGATGCTTCCGGTGATAATGACGGTATCAAAAACCGTATCAATCTTCTGCGCGAGTTGGATATTGGTCGCTTTGTCACTCTCGACTACGCCGGGTGTTACCAGAATCTTTCGCCCGGGATAACTTTCTACCAGCGTATAGGATGCCGTCATTCCTTCCAGATTGCCGTTGAAGCTGTCGTCGATGATGATTTTACCGCCCGCCTCGATTTTTTGCAGTCTGTGTTCGACAGGTTCGAGTCTCGAAACCGCACGGCGAATCGCATCGACCGGCATTCCGAGTGCTTTTGCCGCCAGTATCGCGGCGGTAATGTTGACGGCGTTGAATGCGCCGAGCAGCGGTGCCTCGAAGTGTTCCTCCCTGCCGTCGATTTCCAGATCGAAGCTGACGCCCTCGAGTGTCGCACGAATATTTTTGATATGGTTGCCGAAAAGTTCGACACGATTATCCGGTTTGACATGTGCACTTTCATGTACAAACGCTTTTTTGAGTTTCGGTGAATTTAAGATCTCCATTTTGGTGTTGCGGATATTTTCGAGTGTTTTGAAATATTCGATATGTTGCGGACCGATATTGCCGACAATTGCGTAGTCATGTTCGAGAAAACGGGCGATTTCGTCGATATCCCCGCGCTCCCTCGCACCCGCTTCGGCGATGTATACTTTGGTATTTTCGGGCAGTTCGGTATTGACATCTTTGACCAGTCCGGCAAGCGTATTAACACTGCGCGGAGTTTTGTACGTGTCATAACCGCCCGATTTCAAAATTTGCCAGAGAAAATTTTTGATACTCGTCTTTCCGTAACTGGCGGTAATCGCAACGATTTGTAAACCATTTGCTTCACGCATACGATCAAGTTTGCGTTTTGCTTCGTTGTAGTAGCTTTTAAAGAGCATCTTTTCAAAAAGAAGGCTCGCTCCCAGCGCGAAAAAGAGCGGCAATATGACCGGATAGATATGACACTTTTGCAGCGACATACAGAGCAGATCACCGACAACAACCGCAAAAGCGAGGAAGAGAAAGAATCGCTTCACGCGCGCCGTAAAGACCAGTTTCTTGTCGATGCGACGGTACCAGAGTGTAAGTGCCGGAAGCAGTCCGAAATAGAAGTAGATCCAGAAATATTTACCTGTCAGGTAGTAAGCCGCCAGAGGCACAACGAAATAGAGCAGATGCCAGAGATACTTTTTATGATGAAAAAGCACACGATTGAGTCGGTAGTTGTACCACTGCAGATTGAGTATCAGATAAAATCCGAGTGTTATCGTCAGGAAAAAATGGGAGATAAATATAAAAAGGGTAAAAAGATCAGGCATCTGAGACATGGGTTTCCTTTGCTATGATGTCGGCGATTTTACCGCCCTGTTTGAGAAAAAAGTAGTGGTCCCCCTCCATCTCAAAGAGTTTCGCCTGCGGCATCAGTCCGGCGATTTTTCTTCCTGTCCAAAGCGGCGTGGCGGTGTCGGAAATACCCCAGAAGAGGAGGGCGGGACCTTTGCGCGCGGCAAAGCGGTCGCTGAAATCTTCATCGACGACATTTTTGAAAGTTTCATACATATTTTGCGGCATTTCGCGCGCGTCCGCCGACGCGAAAAGCTTGCGCAATCGGGTACCGCCGAAAGGTTTGAGCAGTTTGAAAAGGGCGATCTTCAGCCTGACGGAGACGGGTTTGGGTACGACAATACCCGCCGAGGAGAGGAGTATCAGCAGTTTCGGATCAAGCAGCAGTGCCACTTTCCCTCCGAACGAGTGCCCCGCCACCAGATCGGCACGGGCGTCGATCGCTTCCAGAAAACAAGAAAGCACCGATGCATAGATTTCGGTCGTCAGTACCGCATCGGTCGCTGATTTGCCGAATCCCGGCATATCGACATAGATATGGCGATATTGGGGCAGATAGTTTGCAAACGCCTGCTTCATGATCTCTTTATGACTGCCCCAGCCGTGCAGTATCAGAAAATCACGTGATGCGGAGGGATTGACAATATCGTAGTGGATCGCGTAGCGTCTCCCGTCGTGGCTGATCTCTTTGCGTGCCATAAAATTTTTATTGACCTTCCAGTATAATAAAATATGGACGATTTTACAAAAACAAAGCTTATTAACAATCTAATCGATCTGGTCGATCACTTTTATCGCTGCAAGCAGAGTTCTTGTACACACTCGCAGGTGCGTTATCTGAAAGGATTTTGCGAAGGAATCGCCCATACGCTCGTCGAATCGGCGGTGATCGACAGAGAAGAGGCAAAGCGCATTCTGAAGGGTATCGGTAAAAAGCGTTCGTTGCCTTCTCCACAGCATACCGCTCAATCGTCCGAAATCACATCGGTGCATGAAGAGACTGAGTCCAAAATGGATCATACGCCCGCAAATGAAGAGATTACCGCGGATCATATGCTCGATATTCCGACGATTTTCAGAAAAGAGCAAGAAGATAAATCAAGTAAAAATTAAGACCAGATCGGTGCTTCGTCGGCATCGGGTTTGTTGTGTAAAATCTGGTGCGGCTTGAAGTGCGCTTTGTAGCTGAGACTCTGGCAATCGCGTACATAATACCCCAGATAGATCCAGGAGAGTTCTCGCTCTTTGGCAAAATCGATCTGCTTGAGCAGCGAATAGGTTCCGAGCGAGAGGTGACGGAAGTCGGGATCGTAGTAGAAATAGTTCGCGGAGATACCGTCATCCAGATAGTCGATCAGATCGATGCCGACCAGATTGCCCTCATAATAGTATTGAATCTCGGTACCGAAACTGCCGTATCCCTTGACATACAGATCGTAGTAGGATTCCGCATCGACGGCATAATAGTCCCAGTTTCGGTGCCGTTGCATGAAACGGTGATACTTTTCGTAAAGTTTCAGATGTTCGTAAGTGACGGTCGGTTTACGTATGAACCAGCGGATCCCTTTTTGTCTGGCAACACGTTTCTGGGAGCGGGAGGGTTTGAAGTTTTGCACATCAATACGCAGACTCTGACAGGCATTGCACCCGTGGCAGTCGGGACGGGAGTAGTAGAGTCCGAAGCGTCGCCATCCGCGCTTCACCAGCGCCGCATTGAGCGATTCGGGACACGATTTGATATATTTGTAACGCATCTTCATGAGCCGGTCGGGAAGATAGACACAGCGAGACTGTAGCGTCGAAAATTCGATAACGTCACTCTGATGTTGCAGACGACTGTTCATGAAGCGATTTTTTGATATTCCGCGTGGAGTTCGTTCCTGATACGATCCGCCAGACGATCTCCGTCGATACAGGCGGTACGTACAATCCGATCCAGTTTTCCGAGAATCTCCGCAAGTGCGGCTTCGATTTCATCTGGTGTTTTGCGTTTTGCCATCACCGTCTCGTAAAAAGCGGACTGACGTAGCAGATCGAGCAGCTCCTTAACCGTTGCGTCACAGTCGCACCCCTCTTTGGGACGGCAGATCGGATCGGAAGTTGCAATATCTTTATCGAGTGCGTTTTTGATTTTTCGGATACGATCCGTCACTTTCCCGGCAAACGCCGCATAAGAGGCAAAATCTCCCCTTTTCTCGGTTTCAAGGTTGCTTGTGATTTTATTGATATTCTGGTACATCAGGTAGGTCACGATCGAACCGACGACCAGTACGGATAAGATTTCCATGCCTTTTTTAGTCTTCCTTAACTTAATGTCATAAAACCGATTATACTGGAAATTTGATTTTAAAACAAATAATCACTATAATATCGAAATTTTTTTGCGAGGGGAACTACAATGCGCAACTGGACATTACAAAGCTGGAGAGAGAAACCGATTCTGCAGCAACCGGTCTATGAAGATCAGGCACTGCTCAAAAGTGTGGAGGAGCGCCTGCGCAAATATCCGCCGCTGGTTTTTGCGGAAGAGGTACGCAGTCTCAAAAAGCAGTTTGCGGATGTGACGGAAGGGAAAGCTTTTTTGCTTCAGGGCGGCGACTGCGCCGAGAGTTTCGCCGAGTTCAACGCTGACAATATCCGTGACTTTTTCAAAGTCTTTATGCAGATGTCGGTCATTTTGACTTTTGCGGGCGGAAAACCGGTCGTCAAAGTAGGGCGTATTGCCGGACAGTTTGCCAAACCGCGATCGAGTGATTTCGAAACCGTCAACGGGGTGACACTGCCCAGCTATCGGGGCGATATCATCAATTCGATCGAATTTAGCGAAGAGGCGCGCAAACCCGATCCTTACCGGATGCTAAGCGCCTACAACCAGTCCGCGGCAACGCAAAATCTGATTCGTGCGTTTGCGCGCGGCGGATTTGCGGATCTGCGAAAAGTACATAAATGGAATCTCGACTTTTCGGCGGGAACGACGGCGGATAAACGGTACCAGGAGCTTTCCGACAAGATCGAACAGGCACTCGACTTTATGGAGGCGATCGGCATTACTTCTGAAAATACACCGAGCCTCGCCCAGACGGTACTCTATACTTCTCATGAAGCGTTGCTGCTCAACTATGAAGAGGCGCTGACACGTCAGGATTCACTGACCGGCAAATATTACGACTGTTCTGCACATATGCTCTGGATCGGCGATCGTACCAGACAGCCGGAGGGTGCGCATGTCGAATTTTTGCGCGGCGTCGACAACCCAATCGGTGTCAAGGCGGGTCCGACGACCACAACCGACGATCTGCTCAAGCTGCTTGACATCCTCAATCCCGAAAACGAAGCGGGTAAAATGAATGTCATCGTCCGTATGGGTGCGGACAAAGTGGGCGAATACCTGCCACCGCTGATCCGTGCGGTTGAACGCGAAGGGAAAAAGGTGCTCTGGAGCTGTGATCCGATGCACGGCAATACGATCAAAACATCCGACAGTATCAAGACCAGAGAGTTTGACAACGTACTTAAAGAGGTTGAAAACTTCTTTGCAATCCATAAAAGCGAAGGGACCCATGCGGGCGGTATCCATCTGGAGATGACGGGTAAAGATGTCACCGAGTGTATCGGAGGCGGTCAGAAGATCGACGAAGCGAGTCTCCACTCACGCTACCATACCCACTGCGATCCGCGACTTAACGCCCACCAGGCGCTTGAGCTGGCGTTTTTGATCGCGGATACGCTCAAAGCTTCCAGAAAGTAGTGCCCCGATGCACATCGAAACCGACTGTGTCGCCTGTATTTTCAATCAGGCGCTCAGGGTTACAAAGGCGCTGAAGCTGCCTCCGAAAGAGGCAAAACATCTGCTTGACGAGGCGGCGTGTATGCTACCCTCCTTTTCGCTCTCTCTGACGCCGCCCGAAAACGCGACGCCGATGTATGAAAAATTTTCCGAGATTCTCGGCAAAGAGGATATCTACGCAACACAAAAACAGGATGCGATTAAAAAAGCCGAATCACTCGTACCTTTTTGCGAAGCACTGATCGAAGAGGCGGAAAACCCCCTTGCCGCGGCTGTACGGATTGCGGTTGCCGGAAACGTGATCGATCTTGCCAGCGAATATGTTTACGAT
>WGAE01000260.1 GCA_015489185.1 Campylobacterales bacterium | reverse complement strand
GTTGTAAAGGAGTCAGCTAAAGCGCAAGAAGTGAAAAAAGAAGTACAAAAAGAGAAGGTAACGGACGCTTCAAAACAGTCTCAAAAAAAAGCGTCGCAGAAAAAGGTAAAAACAGAAAAAGAAGAAGTGAAAAAAGAGACAATTGTAAAAAAAGAGCCGAAACAAACGCCCAAAAGTAAAGCAAAAAGCGAACCGAAAGCGGCGGCGAAAAAGGTAAGCGCAACCAAAGCACCGTCAAAACGTGATCAGAAAATCAAGCTCTATCGTGAAGATATCAAAAAACATCTGGGTGAAGTGGATGAAGAGTTCTTGAAAATCATCGTCAAAAATCTGGGACCCTCTATCTACAACAAAGATGCGGAATCTGTCGCATGCAGTGACCCCAAAGAGCTCGAAACGGTCAAAAATAACTTTTTGGTACGTAAACTGGGGCTTCCGAAAGAGGATCGCGAACGGCTCGATCGGGAAGTGGCGAAAGTGTGCGAGAAACTCAAAGGCGTCAAAACCAAATATCGCGCAACCTTTTATTATATGCTTGCCAAAAACCTCGGACTGGAGTCGAAACTCTCATAGCCTGACATGTTACTTTTTCAGAAGCAGCGGACCATTTCGTCGATCGCTTCGACGAAATGGTCCGCATCGTTGGGGCAGCGTGCCACACGGTAGCGTGCCACCCCGCACTCTTTTGCAATCTCTTCATATTCGATATGCAGTTCAAAATCGGTTTCCGAATTGTCCAGTATAAAGGAGATCGGAAAGAGTAGTACGTTTCGCTCTCGCATCTTCTCCAGTACACTGTCGAGTGAAGGTTCCAGCCACTTCTGTTTACCTACTTTGGATTGATAGGCGAGCGTGACGCTGCGAAAGTGCAGATGATTTTCAGTCAGTTTCTCTTTCAGCAATTGTACGTGTGCGTTGATCTCTTTTTCGTAAGGATCCCCCGCATCGACAATCTTTTGGGGAAGTGAATGTGCGGAAAAGATCAGGTCAAAATTTTCCGCCGTTTCGTTTCCGAGCGCCTCTTTGATTCTTTCGATGATTGCATCGTTGTAACGCGCATTTTCGTAAAAACGGGTAATGATCTTCAGATGCGGGCTATAGTTGGCTTTGGCGAGCGCTTCATGAAGATCTTCGAGTGAGGAACCGGTCGTCGTTGTCGAATAGTGCGGATAGAGCGGAATGACATAGAGCATCGTCACCCCCTTGAGTTGCAGCCATTTAAGCTCTTCAAATGCAAACGGTGGCGTATAGCGCATAATATGCACGACATGACGATCTGGATATTTCGCACGCACTTTTGCAAGCAGTTTGTCGGTATTTTTTACCAGGGGAGAGACGCCGCCCAGTTTTGCGTAGTTGGCGATTGCCTCCTCTTTATGGTGTTTGATGATACGCGATGCAATCCAGGCACGAAGAAGATTGCTTTTGACGGTAATGATATTTTTGTCGTTGAACATATTGTGCAGGAACAGTTCAACCTCCTGCGGATTGCGCGGAGCTCCCATATTAAGAAAAACGATAGCACTCTTTTGCACGAAAACCTCTGTCAGCGCTTTTGTATCTTGTTTGTGCGCGGTAATGTCAATCTGAAACCTTTGCTTTTTTGAAGCAGCGCAATTGTACCATTATGTGCCTTCATAATTTCAAGGCTCAGCGCCAGTCCCAGTCCGTGCCCTTTTGTTTTGGTTGTTTTAAAGGGTTCGTAGAGAATGTTTTCATCCTCGATCGGTACGCCGGTGTCGGTAACGACAATATGGTGGGCATTTTCGTCCGCTTCGTAAAAGAAGTGAATTTTTCCCGTCTCTTCGTCACTCTCTTCGATCGCGTCGATACTATTGAAAAGAAAGTTCTGCATCACGATTGTCAGCAGATCGAAGTCGCCCTTGACGGTTGTGTCCGGAAAATCGACTGAGAGTTCGACGGTTTTGGTATAGGGGTAGTGTTCAAACGCCTCTTCGATCTCCGCAGCGAGTTTTTGCAAAGGAAAGGCAACGGGATGAATACCGACCCCTTTGGTAAAAAGGAGTGTCGATTTGATGATTCGCTCGACCCGGGAGATCGCACTTTTGATCTCTTCAACCAGCGGTTTCTGTGTCTCGTCGACACGTTTGTAGAGGGTCGAAGCCATCAGGGCGATCGAACCGATCGGATTTCTGATTTCATGCGCCAGATGTGCGGCGATCTGCCCCATTGACGCGAGTCTTTCACTGCGCTTTTGTTCGGTGATGTCGGTTGCCGTAATAATCTGTTTGCCGCTCTCTCCTTCGACGGGACGCTGTTTGACCAAAAAGATCGTCCCTTCATATTCGATCTCCTGAATCGTCTGATCGGGATCGATATGTTCGATCAGCGATTCATATTTTCTGGAGATGCTGTTTTGGTAAAAGATGGCGTTTGGATTTCCTTTTTCGATAATCCACATCGGATTGGGTTGTGATTCGACCAGTTGACGCACCAGATCCTGCAATGCGGAAAAGTTTTGCTGTAAAAGTTTATACTCGCGCTCGATATCGTATGTGCGTTCGATAATCTCTTCGAGTGCTGTTTTAAGTGTATTTTTTTCCGCTTCGCTGAGATTTTCGAGCGAGAGTTTTTCGATCATACCCTCTCCTAACCTGAGATGGGTTATGATACAGCATTAATATAAAATTTTAAATAAAAACAGATGATACGAAAATTATTCAAACGTGCCACGACCGGTAAGAGATTTGACACGGTAATCGCAAAGTACCATATTCCTCGCGAATATCTCACAGTTAATCGCAAGTCGGTCACACGCGGTTTGCTGATCGGGCTTTTCTGGGGCTTTATCCCGATGCCGATGCAGATGCTTGCGGTCCTTTCGGTAACCCCTTTTGTTAAATTTAACGTGCCGGTCGCTTTCGCGATGGTCTGGCTCAGCAATCCGCTGACGATGCCGCTGATGTACTATATGGAGTATAAGACGGGAAACTGGCTGCTCGGGTGGGAAGGGATTTCAAATGTGGAGATGACGCTGGAGTGGTTTCAGCGCCACTGGGATGAGATTGTCGTACCACTCTATGTGGGGACCGTTCCCTACAGCGTGGGGGTGTCGTTTCTGGTCTATCTGGTCGTCAATCGTCTTTGGATTGCATCGGTCAGACGGCACCGCGCCGCACGCACAAAGCGTGTTTAGAGTAATACGAGCAGATCGACGGGGTTGACGAAACTGTAGAGGTTTGTAAAATTACTCTCGTTAGAGAGAATCGAAAGGGCGATCGCGCCTGCGGCTATCAAAACCGAAACGATACGTTTGTACTTCATGAAAACCTCCTGAGAGAACTTCTATCTCTATATCGTCCCAAAAAGCACAAACTGAACCGTTTTGCAATCATTTATCCAAAATAGCGGATGATGATCGGATGTGATTCTGCGGTATCGGCAAAGTAGAAGAGGGTTGCCGCAAGCAGCAGCGCAAAAAAGATTGCCAGGAAGATTTTGATTTTACTGTAGGGGCGTTCTCCTTTGATGGTACCGGTACGTGCGTTGATCGCAAAGCGGTAGGTTTTGTCACGATAGCGAAAGTGTGCCGTCCAGACCGGCAGGAGAATATATTTAAAGGTTTTGTTTCGGTGATAGATACGCATCCAGTCGATTTCCTGATGATCGCCGCCGATATCGCGTCTGACAGCTTCGGTAATACGATACTCCATATAAGATTTGGCATAATCAAATCCGTCTTCAAGCGCGACGCTGTAAGTTTCACTTTCAAAACCGCTCAGATATTTATCGTCATACGGCACCAGATGTTCCAGATCCCACGGACCGAGCGAATCGGCGAGTTTCCGAGGTAATGTTCTGGTCGCGCCGATCAGGATGTCATCAAAGTGGAGCCGTACTTCGCCGCTGACGGGCCACCATTCAATCTCCTCTTCCATCGTTTCGATCGTACGCAGACGCCCCTCGTCATCTATGACGGTATGTCTGGCGGGTCTGAGGCGGATCTCGCCGCGGCGTCCCTGATAACGGGTGATTGTTTCGGCGTCGTAAGTCCAGTAGGGGAGGTAGATCCCTTCAAAATGGGTGTCGCTTCGGGTATAGCGGGTAAGTTCGGAGGGGGCGAACCAGAGTGAACCAACCCATTGGGTAAAAATTTCTTTTGCTTTTTTCTCCCCGATACGAAACGGCAACAGTGATTCGGGTGCCAGTGGCATGAAGATATCGAGATTGGTGACGATCGGTGCGTCGCAGTAAGGGCAACGCATGCTGCGGATATTGGGTTTGCGTTCAAATTTTGCCGCACAGACGGGGCATTTGATCTGATGCGGTACTTTCAGATCGTAACGCGGACGTTTTTCGATCTTTTCGAGTGCGGCATCGAGATCATGTTCGTAGATGGGCAGTGCGGGCGGTGTAAAGCGTGTCGTACTGCCGCAGTATTCACACGTCAGTGTGGCGTTTTTGGCGGTAAAGATCATCGATGCCCCGCACTGGGGACAGGGAAATGTCTTTTGGGTAAACGTAGTCGAGCTATCGGTTTGCAACGTGCAGACTCTCTTTTATTGCATTGATTATCAAAGTGGAGGCGGTGTGAGGTAATTAAAGAGGGTTTCGACCTCTTCGATCGCTCTGGCTTTCGTCCACTTCTCCATTCCGGTACTCCACATCAACGTATCGGAGTCGATTTTACCCTCCTTGATCAGTGCTTCGACTTCATCGATATTGAGCGGACCGACAGGCTCTTTGTCTTGTGCATAGTAGTACATCTTTTCAAACGGTTCAGGGACATAAGGCTTTTGCGGTTTGGTCAGCTGCTCTTCGAAACGACGTGCAAGTTTGTCCGCCATCGCAAATCCGACACCCATACCGACCATATCGGAGGTGGAACCCTCTTTGGTCAGTGATTCGGC